>NZ_JABERS010000012.1:0-106714 GCF_013168745.1 Aeromonas sp. TW 6
GACGATTAAAAAGTGTGAAGGCGATCCTGACTATAAAGTTAACTGCATATCACAGGCCTATAAGTATTTGTTTTGTAGGCAAAAAACTATTTTTAATTTTTAACAAAATGTTCACGATCTCGCCCTGGCTATTACCCCACCATTGATCTGCGTGGTGGCGTTGGTTACGAGAAGACTGACAGTCCCTCGACCCGTGCCGCAGGTCCGAATTCACAGACGATCGATGACTCCATGACGCGCAAGGAGGCCGGGATCAGCCTTCGCCAGATGCTGTTTGACGGCTTTGATGTCAGCAGCAATGTGGCACGGACCGATGCCGCCGCCCAGGCCCAGCGCCTGGCGATGATCTCCGAGGCGGAGAACACGGCCCTGCGCGTGGCCGAGGTCTATCTCAACATGCTGCGTCAGCAGGAGATCCTGGAGCTGTCCAAGCAGAACCTTGAAACCCACGAGCAGATCCGCAATGACATCCAGAAACGGACCGACTCCGGTCTTGGGTCGACCGCTGACCAGACCCAGATCGACGGTCGTGTGGCTCGGGCTTACTCCAATCAGGC
Organism: Aeromonas sp. TW 6; assembly: GCF_013168745.1. Classification (NCBI taxonomy): domain Bacteria; kingdom Pseudomonadati; phylum Pseudomonadota; class Gammaproteobacteria; order Aeromonadales; family Aeromonadaceae; genus Aeromonas; species Aeromonas sp. TW 6. The sequence goes on from NZ_JABERS010000012.1 coordinate 558, forward strand.
GGCGGCGGAGAACAACTATCGGGATGCCGAGAGCGAGTTCATCCGTGTCGTCAATGAAGTGCCCAAGGATCTCGTTCAGCCAGTACCGAACACCCAGCTCCTGCCCGCAACACTGGAAGATGCGCTGAAGACGGCAACAGAGGTTCACCCGACCCTGCTGTCATCCCTGCAGGACATCGAAGAGGCGAAGTACCAGCATGAAGGCTCCAAGTCAGGGTTCTACCCGAACGTAGCCTTTGAAGTGGATCAGAACTGGAACGAGGACATCGATGCGGTCAAAGGCCGTAACGACGATCTCACCGCCATGGTCCGGATGCGTTACAACCTGTTCCGCGGTGGGTCCGATCTGGCAGAAAGCAAGGCAACCTCTGCGCTCTATTCCCAGGCCAAAGACATTCACATGAATGCCTTCCGTCAGGTGGAAGAGGGGACCCGCCTCGCCTGGAACGCCAAAGAGTCGCTGGCCAAGCAAAAAGTCTTCCTCAAAGAGCACGTGGACGCCAGCTATGACACCGTACAGGCGTACAAGAAGCAATTCGGCCTGGGCCAACGGACCTTGCTGGACGTGCTGAACACGGAGAACGAACTGTTCGAGGCTCGCCGCAGCTACATCACGGCCGAGTACGACTCCCTGTTGGCGGATTATCGTATCCTCAATGCCACCGGTGGTCTGCTCAATGCCCTGAATGTGCAGCAACCGGCTGAATGGCAGGCCAACAACAACTGATGGCCCTGCCACTGATGTCATATCAGGCAAGGGGAATGGCTGCAGCGTGCTGCAGTCATTCTTTTATGCGTCCGGCGGTCAGGGGATGATGGCGGCGTCATGACACAGAAAGAAGTGGCATCGACAGGCTGGAGCCGACGTGATGGGTATCGAGCCCTCGCAGCTGCACGTGCGCCCTGGCGGGTTCGCCTGCTATGGCTGGCCCTGCTGGCGATCCCCCTGCTGCTCAGCGCCAGCCAGCCTCTCTCACCGGAGGATATGAAACTGGTCAAGCGCGCGGAGGAGACCTATGGCCCCAGGGCCGGCAAACGGGTCACCAGCTGGCGCACTTTGGCAATGCAGAACAAGGCGGCGGGGCTGACGGATCGGCAGAAGCTGGAGAAGGTGAACCAGTTCTTCAACCAGATGCGTTTCATCGATGACATCAAGTTGTGGCACAAGAAGGATTATTGGGCGACACCGCTGGAATTTCTGGGCGCAGCGGGGGGAGATTGTGAAGACTTCAGCATTTCCAAGTATTTTACCTTGCTGGAACTTGGCATCCCTGATGAAAAAATGCGAATGGTATATGTCAAGGCATTGGATTATAACCAGTTTCATATGGTCGTTGCCTACTATGAGACGCCTGCGGCAGTACCCCTGATTCTGGACAATCTTGTCGGATCAATTCGCCCGGCGACCCAACGGGCGGATTTGTTGCCAATTTACAGTTTTAACGGTAGTCACTTGTGGCTGATGAAGGCGCGTGGTCAAGGGGAACTGGCCGGGCAATCATCCCGCTTGGGATTATGGACAGACTTACGCAATCGCATGACATCGGGGCGATTGGCTCGGCCTGCGGTCAATTTGGATGATTAACCTATGACGCTCTACAGACAACTATTGGCAACCATGCTGCTGCTGTTCGGATTGCTGTTTGCCGCCACCTATTGGGTGCAATTCAATTCGACCCGCAACTACCTGGCGCAGCAGCAGGAGACCACCGTCATCAATACGTCCACCGCACTGGGTCTGGCGCTGACCCCCTATCTGGAGAACGGCGACAAGGTCAGTGCCGAATCCGTGATCAAGGCGGTGTTCGACGGGGGTTACTACAAGCTGGTCCGTCTCGATCTGCTGGCCTCCAAGGATGTCATCGAGCTGGAGAACAGCAGCCATATCGAAGGGGTCCCACAGTGGTTCATTGGGCTGGATCTGTTCCCTGAAGTGGCCAATGAATCGATTTTGACGTCGGGTTGGCTGCAACTGGGCAAGCTGAAGGTCGTCGGCCACCCTGGACAAGCCTACTACGAGCTTTGGAAAGGAATGAGCGAACTGGCCACCTGGTTCCTGGTCGGCTTTCTCGTCACCACTCTCTTGCTGATGCGGGCGCTCAATTATCTGCTCAAACCGCTCAAGCTGATTTGCGATCAGGCGGTTGAAATCGAGCTGCACCATTTCGGCCACGCCATTCCCGAGCCCAAGACCCGCGAGCTGCGGCAAGTGGTACAGGCCATCAATACCCTTTCCAGCAAGCTCGCCGTACAGTTCAAGGAGCAGGCCGACGAAGCCGAGAATCTGCGAGCCCGTGTCTATGTGGATGCCGTCTCCGGGCTTGGCAACCGCTCTTACTTCGTCGGGCAGGTCAATGCCTGGATTGCGGAGGCCGGGCAGGGCGGGGTCATGCTGGTGGCCGTCGACATGCTGGACGATCTCTATCGGGAAGAGGGCTTCGCTGCAAGGGACAACATGGTCAAGTCCATTGCACAGGTGCTCAGGGAACTGCTGGATGGCTGGGATGGCGCGGCACTGGCCCGGATCTCGGCGACGGAGTATGCCTTGCTCTGCCCCACCGATGATCTGTCTCAGCTCAAGGAGCTGGCGGAGCTCATCAACAGCCGTATCGCCGATCTGGTTGTCAATCCCATGGGAGAAAGCGGTGCGCTGTCCGTCGTCGGCATCGCCGGCCGTGATGGCAATGACGATCTCTCGGCCCTGCTGACGAAGGCGGATAACGCCCTTGGCAAAGCGCGCAATGAGCGGCGCGGTGCCGTCGTGATGGAAGGCGGCAATGAGCAGGGACTGATGGGACGCCTTGCCTGGCGAGACCTGGTGCAGGATGCCATTGTCAGACATCTCTGGCGCTTCAAGGCACAGCCTGCATGCCGCTTCGATGATGGTACCCGCCTGCATGCCGAGTTGTTCGCGGCCATCTCGCGAGATGGAACGGATTACTTCGCAGGGCAGTTCTTGCCTGCGATCGAGCAGTTCAAGATGGGGGCCGAGTTTGACAAGGCGGTGCTGGAAGCCTGCGTCCCCTTGTTCAATCAGCAACCGGAATTGGTGTTGGCAGTCAATATCACGGCGGGTTCTCTCTGTTCGGATGAGTTCCTGACATGGCTCAGAGGCTATCTGTCGCTGAACGTGGAGCTGAAGGAGCGACTGCTGTTCGAGATCCCGGAAGCGGCCATCATGAAACACAAAGAGTATGTGACTCATCTGGTTGAGCTGTTGCGAGAGCACGGCTTCTTGTGGGGGGTCGATCACTATGGCCGGCACTTCCAGTCCCTCGGCTATCTGGAAGAGCTGGCCCCCGCTTATGTCAAGGTGGACCACGGGTATACCAGCCAGGTCATGGAACCAGGCGCCGATACCTCCTTCCTGGCGGCTGTCTGTCGGGCTGCCCACAACGCGGGTGTCACGACCATCGCCACCCGGGTGGAAGATAAACGGCAGGTTGAATTGTTGTCCAGTTTGCATATCGATGGTTATCAGGGGTTCGTTCACCCAGCATTTCCACTGGCATAAGCGGTACAACTCGATAGAAAGGGGCTCATTAAGGGCCCTTTTTTATATCTGTTTAGAATATGTACATCATTTTTACGCGACATATAGGTAATATCACTAAAACTCGCGCTGTTACTTAATTGATTTTTATATGTAAAAAATATTCGTTCGATTCGCTGCATCGGATGAAGTCAAAGAGGTGACCGGCGTCAGCTACAACCCGGTGACAGGGGTTGGCAGCGTGACCTACAGCTACACCCTGAACGATAACGAAACACATAACAAACCTGCAAATGATGGGGCTCTGACGGAGAGCTTCAACGTTGTGTTGACGGACCTCGATGGCGACACGACCAGTGCAGGGCTGGATGTCGTGGTGCTGGACGACGTGCCGACGGCGGTGAGCGACGTCAACCTGACGGTGGCGAGCGAGAACAACCTGGTCCTCAATGGCAACGTCATCACCAACGACGTGCAGGGGGCGGATGGCGCGGCGGTGACCGCGGGCACCCTGAGCGGGACCTACGGCAGCCTGGTGCTCAATGCCAACGGCACCTACACCTACACCCTCAACCCGAACGACGGTGACTTCAAGGCGCTGACCGGGGGCGGGGTGGGCAGCGAAGTGTTCACCTACACCCTGACGGATGCGGACGGAGACGTGAGCACGGCGACCCTGACCCTGACCATCAAGAACGACGATGACGGGGTGACCATCACCAACCTGACGCCCAAGGGCGAGGGCGGGGATGTGAAGGTGTACGAAGACGACCTGCTGGCGACCCGCGGCGAGAATGAGTCGGCGGGGTCGGACAGCAGCAAGGAGTCGACCACGGTGACGGGGGACTTCACCATCAGCGCGCCGGACGGGGTGAAGACCCTGAGCGTGGGTGGCATCAACATCGTGGTGAACGGGGTGGTGGCGGGCTTCCCGCTGAGCGGGGTGACCACGCCGCTGGGCAACACCCTGACCATCACCGGGTACAACCCGGCGACCGGGCTGGTGAGCTACAGCTACACCCTGAACGACAACGAGGCGCACCCGACGGCGAACGGCAACAACAGCCTGTTCGAAGACTTCGCGGTGAGCCTGGTGGACAGCGACGGGGACTCGGCCTCGAACACCCTGAGCGTGCAGATTGTCGATGACGTGCCGACGGCGGTGAGCGACGTCAACCTGACGGCGGCGAGCGAGAACAACCTGGTCCTCAATGGCAACGTCATCACCAACGACGTGCAGGGGGCGGATGGCGCGGCGGTGACCGCGGGCACCCTGAGCGGGACCTACGGCAGCCTGGTGCTCAATGCCAACGGCACCTACACCTATACCCTCAACCCGAACGACGGTGACTTCAAGGCGCTGACCGGGGGCGGGGTGGGCAGCGAAGTGTTCACCTACACCCTGACGGATGCGGACGGAGACGTGAGCACGGCGACCCTGACCCTGACCATCAAGAACGACGATGACGGGGTGACCATCACCAACCTGACGCCCAAGGGCGAGGGCGGGGATGTGAAGGTGTACGAGGACGACCTGCTGGCGACCCGCGGCGAAAACGAATCGGCGGGGTCGGACAGCAGCAAGGAGTCGACCACGGTGACGGGGGACTTCACCATCAGCGCGCCGGACGGGGTGAAGACCCTGAGCGTGGGTGGCATCAACATCGTGGTGAACGGGGTGGTGGCGGGCTTCCCGCTGAGCGGGGTGACCACGCCGCTGGGCAACACCCTGACCATCACCGGGTACAACCCGGCGACCGGGCTGGTGAGCTACAGCTACACCCTGAACGACAACGAGGCGCACCCGACGGCGAACGGCAACAACAGCCTGTTCGAAGACTTCGCGGTGAGCCTGGTGGACAGCGACGGGGACTCGGCCTCGAACACCCTGAGCGTGCAGATTGTCGATGACGTGCCGACGGCGGTGAGCGACGTCAACCTGACGGCGGCGAGCGAGAACAACCTGGTCCTCAATGGCAACGTCATCACCAACGATGTGCAGGGGGCGGATGGCGCGGCGGTGACCGCGGGCACCCTGAGCGGGACCTACGGCAGCCTGGTGCTCAATGCCAACGGCACCTACACCTACACCCTCAACCCGAACGACGGTGACTTCAAGGCGCTGACCGGGGGCGGGGTGGGCAGCGAAGTGTTCACCTACACCCTGACGGATGCGGACGGAGACGTGAGCACGGCGACCCTGACCCTGACCATCAAGAACGACGATGACGGGGTGACCATCACCAACCTGACGCCCAAGGGCGAGGGCGGGGATGCGAAGGTGTACGAGGACGACCTGCTGGCGACCCGTGGCGCGAATGAGTCGGCGGGGTCGGACAGCAGCAAGGAGTCGACCACGGTGACGGGGGACTTCACCATCAGCGCGCCGGACGGGGTGAAGACCCTGAGCGTGGGTGGCATCAACATCGTGGTGAACGGGGTGGTGGCGGGCTTCCCGCTGAGCGGGGTGACCACGCCGCTGGGCAACACCCTGACCATCACCGGGTACAACCCGGCGACCGGGCTGGTGAGCTACAGCTACACCCTGAACGACAACGAGGCGCACCCGACGGCGAACGGCAACAACAGCCTGTTCGAAGACTTCGCGGTGAGCCTGGTGGACAGCGACGGGGATTCGGCCTCGAACACCCTGAGCGTGCAGATCGTGGACGACGTGCCGACGGCGAAGGATAACAGCGTTACGGTGACGGAAGCCGGGTTGCCTCCATTCAACCTCGTCTTGGTGATCGATACTTCGGGCAGCATGCTCTGGAAGATAGGCACGACCACTAATGGATCCCCGAATCGTCTGGAACTGGCCAAGAGTGCGTTGAACCACATGATTGACTCTTATGTGGCTCTGGGGGTTCCCCTGACCATCACAGTAATCGATTTTGCCAGTGGTGCTTTGCTGATCCCGCAGACGAGCGATCCCGACGTGGCCAAGGCCAGCATCTCCGGCCTGCCAACAGATGGCGGTGGTACCAACTACAATGCGCCTCTTGTATTAGCACAGAACCAATTGACAGCCGATCTAGCCAATCCGGCATTGGCTGGTTACGAAACCAAGGTCTACTTCCTGTCGGATGGTGCACCCAATGAGGGCAACGTTCCGGCAGGCTGGACAAGCTTTGTGAACAACAACAACGTGGAGGTCTATGCCGTTGGCCTCAACGTCAGTGGCAACGCATCGGCCATTTCGCAACTGGCCCTGGTGGAGGATAACGGTGACACCGTGACTCTGGTCGATAATATCAATGACCTGGATGCCACCTTGCAAGCCACAGTGCCGCCACCGGCAACCGGCAACGTGATCACCGACGTAGATGGCAGTGCTGGTGTGGATGTTGCGGGTGCCGATGGCCCCGTGACCGTAGTGCAGATCAGCTTTACCGTCACCAATCCGGCTGTTTATGCCGGGGTGGCCGACAGCATCAACGGCAATGTCGTGACCTTCCTGGTGCAAGGCGGCACAACGGGTCCCATCCCGACGCCGGCAGGGGGCCGACTGACCGTGAATGCGGACGGTTCCTACTCCTACTCACCCCCCAATGATGTGGCGGCTCATACCCAGGAGGTCTTCACCTACACCATCGTGGATTCGGACGGCGATACCTCCAGCGCCCAGCTGAAAATCCTGGTACTGGATACGTCCCCCATCGTCGCCTCCGTGTTTGAAGACGGCCTGCCCACAGGCTTGCCAGGCAACAATCCTCTGCTGACGACGGTCAGTGGGTCTCTGGCGCAAATGGTGGCGGATAGCGTGGGGGTTAGCTTTGGCATGGGGTCGACGGCAGGGCTGCCTGCACTGACCTCGGGGGGCGTGGCGATTACCTATAGCATCACTCATGGTGCCGGGGTCGATACGCTGGTTGCCATGGCTGGTAGCAAACCCATCTTCACCCTGCAGGTGGAGAGTGATGGGGATTACACCTTCACCCTGCAAGGCTCCATTGATCATCCCCAGGGAGATGGAAACGATCTGGAGCTGAAGGCCCTCAACCTGTCCAGCGTGATCAGCGCACATGAAGGCGTGGACAATGTCGCATTGATCCGCAACTTCATCGTCCAGGTGGAAGATGATGTGCCCTTCGTGATGACGCCCGCCATGGGGGTCATGTTGAACCAATCGGGCGTGACCGGCACCTTCTTGCTGGATGGTGATGGTACCTTGTCAAACAACTATGGCGCGGATGGTGGGAGCATCCGCTTTGACAGTGCACTTAATGGCAGCAACAGCGGACTGACGTCCGGTGGCTTGCCCATTACTTATTCATTATCCTCAAACGGAACAGTGCTCACGGCTTCCACGGCTGCAGGGACTGTCTTCATCGCGACCTTGCAGCCTGCCTCTGCCACTTACCAAGTCCAGATGATAGGAGAGGTTGATGGTGGTCAGACCACGATAGACTTTAATGGTGGTGGCTATAACTTCGTCGGTGGCAACGGTCCTTGGGCTGGATTCACCGCTGTGGCTAATGACAGCAAGGATCTGCTGTTGACGGCGATGACGGGTGGGGTGGACGGCGGTACCGTTAATACCACAGCCAATACCGGGGGGATCAGTGGTGGAGCATCTATCGGCCTCGGTGAGGCTATGCGGATCGACTTTGTTGTCGATCTTACAGGTTCTCCTGGGAGTAGTGGGTCTTATGGCGACCCAGCCACACATGCCTTTGAGGCACACTACGACGTCAATGGTGCCTCGGCTCTGTTTACCGCAATCGGCAGTAGTGGATCCAGCGTGAAGATCGTTGCCCGTCAGGATGTAGACAATGACAACGATATAGGCGATGGAAACAAGGAGTCGTTGACAGCGGTGGCCATCAGCTTCAACGGCTCGACTAAGGTTGTCAGCATAGCTGCAGGCATGTCGCAGATTGTCTCCGTGGGAGGGCGAAACTTTACGGTGAACTTCAGTGATGATGATCCCGGTGCTGGTGTGGCCTATGTCGCAACCGTGGTGGGGGTGGTGAGCAATACCAAGTTGGCTGCCTACACGGCGGATGGGTATAACAGCCTAGAATTCCACTACGCTGCGGGCAGTGACTTCAAGATAGGGGACTTTGGTTCCAGCGTTGCCACTCCTGGGATCCCGGTCAGTCTGCAACTGCCAGTCACACTGATTGACGGGGACGGCGATGCAGTCCACAGCAATATCGGACTAAGCCTGTTGCCGGAAGCCCCGTTCACAGCAGACTATGATGCCGCCGCCAGCGCTGTGAATGTGACCTTCAACAGCACGCAAGGGCATGCCATCGGCTCCGATTTTGGGGACAGCATAACAGGGAACAGTCTGGACAATATCTTGTCGGGTGGCGCCGGTGATGATCTGCTCTTAGGAGCTGGCGGCAAGGATACCTTGGTCGGGGGAACCGGAAACGACCAGCTGGATGGAGGCAGTGGTAACGATACCTTGCTCGGAGAGTCCGGCAACGACACTCTGACGGGTGGCCTTGGCAACGACATCCTGCTGGGGGGGGATGGCAATGACCTGCTGATTGGGGGTACCGGCAGTGATACCCTGACTGGTGGGGCTGGCAAGGATACCTTCAAATGGATGGCAGGTGATGCAGGAGGCACGGATACCATCAAAGACTTCACCACGGGGGCCAATGGAGATGTTCTGGACCTGAGTGAACTGCTCAGTGGTGAGCATGCCGATGCGAGCACACTGGATCACTATCTTACCTTTGCTCCTGGTCCGGGCAGTGGCAAGTCGACACTGACCATTGATCTGGATGGAGCGGGAAGTGGCACCACGACTCATATCATCCTCTTTGACAACGTGGATCTGACGGCTGGCAAATCCAATCTGCAGATCATTCAGGATCTGCTGGATCAGGGCAACCTCAAGGTCGATCCGTAAGCAGGGTATGGGGGCCGGGTGTGCCCGGCCCCTGTTATTTGATGGAGTGGGCAGATAAGATAGCTGCAGTATCAGGAGAGGGTCACCATGCAGTCATTCAACTGGGTCGACATCGACGGCATTCGCTATAGCTGGAACGGGCAGGACAATATCGTCTGCACCGGCCGCTTTGGCTATCAGGCCACGATGACGGGTGACACGCTCAACGGTCTGGAGCTGGAGAGCGAAGATGGTGAGGTGGCGGGGTTGCTGAATGTGGACTTTGCCGCTTCTCGTATCAGCTTCACGCCAGCAGAGGATGCGCCCCTGCCCCACATGATGGTGCTGGTCGGCCATGAGTGGGGGCAGCAGGAGTATTCGTTGCAAAGTCTGAGCGATACCTCCTTGCAGGGGCTGCTCAGCCACGGTGAGGAGCTTGACTGGGGGGCGCTGGCCGTTGTGACGACGTCCGAGCCGAATCTGCCATCACAAGGTCATGTTCTGTCGTGGGATTCGTTCCACTTTGAGGATGAATCGCTGTTTGGCAGCCCGGCGCCTGCTCCCGTGATGACAAGCCATGGCAATTCAGGAGGAGGGGAGATCAGCATCAATATCGACATGACCAATCAGGTGCTGGACCAGATCCCGCCGACACACGATATATGAATCCCAATCGACGACATGCATAATGACCTCCATCTAAATGATGGAGGTTTTTTTATGTGGCGTCCCCTTCTTACCCTGTCCGCGCTGGTTGTCAGTGCTCCGTTGCTTGCCATCGAGGTTCCTCAGGCCCCCCATCTGGTCGTCAGTGGCTATGCGGAGCAGAAGGCTGAACCAGACATGCTGACGCTCAATGTCGCCGTCACGGCACTGGAGAAGCAGGGCATCAAGGCCAAACAGCAGGTAGATACCAAGGTAGCAGCCTTCTTTGGCCAGCTGGAGAGCCTGGGCATCAAGCGCAGCGACGTGGAGGCTGGCAATCTGGTGATCTCCCCCGAGTACCAGTACCCCCAGAACAAGCAGCCTGAAATGGTGGGTTACCGTGCCCAGCGCCAACTGGCCGTCAAACTCTATCAACTCGACAAACTCAGCCAGTTGATGGATACCGCCCTCAAGGCGGGTCTGGAGTCCGTGACCCAGATAGAGTACGGCCTGAAGTCACCACAGGTCATCAAGGAGCAGGCCCGGCTTGGTGCTGTCGCTGATGCCACGAGCAAGGCGGAATCCCTGGCCAAGGCTTTCGGCATGAAGCTTGGCAAGGTGTATAGCGTCGAATACCGCAACAGTTCCCCCATGCCGGTCTATACCCGTGCCATGAAGGCCGCGGCAGCCCCTGCCGCCGACATGATGGAAAACAGCTATCAACAGCAGCAGATCAGCATCACTGACAATGTAGAAGCCGTCTTCCTGCTGGAATAACACAGCCCCTTTGTCCATCACTCAAACCCGAGGCAACCCCTCGGGTTTGTCATTGCAGGGGCTGGCAGGACAAGTGAGCCGCGAATTGGGTCAGGTGAAACGGGAATGGAATAAAAAATGCCGGTCAGTGACCGCAATGCTGTTCACTTAAGAGAATTTGAGTTCCAGTCCACGTAGTATCAGGACAAAAAATCGAGGGAGGCATGATGCCTCCCTCTTTCTATTGCAAGCCCCGCTGGATAAAGGCTGGAGGAAGATCGACTGGACACAGCCTTGCCCCCTCAACTCAAATCCAATTTATGAATAATCAGTCAAAAAAGTGCTTATCTGAACAGCATTGCGGTCAGTGACCGGCATTTTTGCTGGAGAGGGATGATGCCTAGCCCAGGTTGGTCGCCAGCTTGCGTTGGCTCTTCTGTTTGAGCAGATAGCCGATACCGAGTACCAGGACCCAGGCCGGGATCAGCTCGACCGAGATGCGGGTGCCGTCGTTCATGTACATGATCACCAGGATGGCGGCCATGAAGGCGAGGCAGAGGTAGTTGCCAAACGGGCTCCACAACGCCTTGAACTTGGGTTCAACCCCCTCGGCCGCCTTGACCTTGCGGAACTTGAGGTGGGCGAGGCTGATCATGGCCCAGTTGATGACCAGGGCGGAGACCACCAGAGACATCAAGAGGCCGAAAGCCTTGCCCGGGATCAGGTAGTTGATCAGCACGCACAGCAAGGTGGCCGCCGCCGAGATGGTGATGGCGGTCAGGGGAACACCGCTCTTGTTGGTCTTGAGCAGCGCCTTGGGACCGTTGCCCTGCTTGGCCAGACCAAACAGCATGCGGCTGTTGCAGTAGACACAGCTGTTGTAGACGGAGAGCGCAGCGGTCAGTACCACCAGGTTCAGCACGTTGGCCACCAGGTTACTGTCCAAGGCGTGGAAGATCATCACGAACGGACTGCCGCCTTCGACCACCTTGCCCCAGGGATAGAGGGAGAGCAGCACGGTCAGGGCACCGATGTAGAAGATCAGGATGCGATAGATCACCTGGTTGGTGGCCTTGGGAATGCTCTTCTCGGGATTGTCCGCTTCCGCCGCCGTGATGCCGACCAGCTCCAGACCACCGAAGGAGAACATGATGAAGGCCATGGCCATCACCAGCCCGCCGACGCCATTGGGGAAGAAGCCGCCCTGGGCCCAGAGGTTGCTGACCGTGGCCTCGGGGCCGCCGGTGCCGGAAAACAGCAGGTAACCGCCGAACCCTATCATGCCGAGGATGGCGACCACCTTGATGATGGCGAACCAGAACTCCATCTCGCCGAACGCCTTGACGTTGGTGAGGTTGATGGCGTTGATCAGCACGAAGAAGAAGGCCGCCGACATCCAGGTCGGGATCTCGGGCCACCAGTACTGCACGTAGATGCCGACCGCCGTCAGCTCCGCCATGCTCACCAGAACATAGAGCACCCAGTAGTTCCAGCCGGAGGCGAAGCCGGCGAAGTCGCCCCAGTATTTGTAGGCGAAGTGGCTAAATGAACCGGCCACCGGCTCTTCCACCACCATCTCGCCGAGCTGGCGCATGATGAGGAAGGCGATGAAGCCACCGATGGCGTAGCCAAGCAGCACCGCAGGGCCCGCCATCTTGATGGTGTCGGCAATGCCGAGGAACAGGCCGGTGCCGATGGCACCGCCCAGCGCGATGAGCTGGATGTGGCGGTTTTTCAGGCCGCGCTTGAGCTCTTCGCCGTCTTGTTGAAGATCCATTCTTCCTTCCTTACGTCGCTGAATTCACTCGTCTCGCGCCTCGTCTGCCGTGGCACCTCCTGTGCCCGGCGCGGCATCTTGTGCCGAAAACGTGACGAAATCCGTATTAATATCGTTACGGTTTGCCGCGCACTGTTTTTTATGGCGGCTACCAACCCGAGCAGAATAGTGATAATCGACCGCTTGTGCACCTGTTTTCCTCATCATTGGTTTGCTTTGTGGGCAATGTTCAGGTTTTTCATGATCTGGAAAGGGGTTTTGAGAGTGGTTGCTGGTTTTGTGTTCGGGTGGATTTTAATCTATTGACTCAGTCCGGTTTTTATGGCCTTGTTGCCCTTTGATAAAAAGGGACTCATATGATGGAGCGTATAGTCGGTGGCCTGGTGATGGCCGTGCTCTGGCTCGGGATCTGGCTATCCCCCATGTTGCTGACGATGGCGATGAGCAGCCTTGTTGTCTGGGGCTGGTTGGGAGCGGATTACCTGGTGAACCACATCGCCATGGTGCTCATCCTTGCTGCCGGGATGGGGATGGTGCCAGCCTGCTGGCTGAGCGAGCGAGTCCGCAAGGGCAGGGGACTCATCCATTTTCACGGCATGTTGATGAACAACAAGGAACTCAACAAGCCCTGAGCCTGCTTGCCCCGCGAGTGATGGGATGCCAGCGATGATGCTGGCATCATTTTTTCATCCTGTTCTTCTGTTTCGTTATCTTGCCACTCATCTATTTCATGGTGCGTTGTGCTGTCACAGCCTTGAAGGTTAGCAGAGCTGGCGGCGAAGGCCGGTTGCTTCCAGGATCTTGGCGCTGATCTCCTCGACCGAGTGGGAGCTGGTATCGAGGAAGCGGATCGCCTCCTGGCGGAACAGCCTCTCGACGCTGGCCAGCTCCTGTTTGCATTGATCAAGCGAGGAGTAGCGGCTGTTGGCGCGGCGCTGGTTGCGGATCTCGTGCAGCCGCTGCGGCATGATGGTGAGGCCGAACAATTTGTGGCGATTGGCCTTGAGGGCGGCGGGCAGCTCCAGCGATCCCATGTCCTGCTCGATAAAGGGATAGTTGGCGGCGCGAATGCCAAATTGCAGCGCCAGATAGAGGCTGGTCGGTGTCTTGCCGCAACGGGAGACCCCGATGAGGATGATGTCTGCCTCGTCATACTCCCTGGTGGTGATGCCATCGTCGTTGGCCAACGCAAAGTTGACCGCCTCGATGCGATCGTCGTAAAGCTTGCGGTTTTCCATGCCATGGGTGCGATGCAACCTGGGTTCGGCCTTGATACCGAGCTCCTGTTCGAGAGGGCTCACGAAGGTGTTGAGAAAATCGTGGCTGCTGGCCTGGGCCTTGAGCACCTCTTCACGCACCATGGGGTCGACGATGGTGTGAAACAGGATGGGGCGCACCCCGGTCTGGCGAAACTGCTCATCAATGCGTGCCCGTACCTGGCGCGCTTTCTCCTGGGTCTCGACAAAGGGGATGGTGACCTGTTCGAAGGCCAGGGGAAACTGGCTCAACACGGCGTGGCCGAAGACTTCGGCGGTGATGGCGGTGCCGTCGGATACATAGAATACGGTGTGCACTGCGGACTCCTGTGGTGCGCTCCAGAGGGCGGCGAGAAATAAGTATCTCTCGAAACCATATCGTTTTTGTCAACAGATCTGCCATGCCCAAGTTGTGAACTCGCTTGCAAACCTGAGTCGTTACCTTTTTGTGTCGCTATTGTAGAATGCCTGTGTCAAACGACCATCCCCAACTCTTGCTCGGGGATTTTTTTGACAATAAATAGAAAACGTTTTCATGGTCGTTGACAACAGACACTAACAAAAACACACGACTTGGCACAGCAGGTGAATTGTCACCCTGGCCCCCCAACCTGGAGACATGCAAATGCAACAGTACGTACTCTGGTACGAACAGCTAGGTATGCAGGACGTTGAACGCGTCGGCGGCAAGAATGCATCCCTTGGCGAGATGATCAGCAACCTCTCGGGGGCCGGCGTGTCCGTGCCGGGCGGGTTTGCGACCACGGCCTTTGCGTTTAACGAGTTTCTGGAGTTAAGCGGCCTCAACGGCAAGATCCATGACCTGCTCGACAGTCTGGATGTGGATGACATCGCCGCCCTCAACCGGGCCGGTCAGCAGATCCGCGACTGGGTGGTGGAAGCACCCTTCCAGCCCGCTCTGGAGCAGGCGGTGCGCGAGGCCTATGACAAGCTGAGCGCCGGGCTCGAGGCATCCTTTGCCGTGCGCTCCTCTGCCACTGCGGAAGACATGCCGGATGCGTCGTTTGCCGGTCAGCAGGAGACCTTCCTCAACGTGCGCGGTATCGATGCCGTCATGACTGCCATCAAGCATGTGTTTGCCTCTCTGTTCAACGATCGCGCCATCTCCTACCGGGTCCATCAGGGCTATGACCACAAGGGGGTCGCTCTCTCCGCCGGGGTACAGCGTATGGTGCGCTCGGATCTCGCTGCCTCAGGCGTCATGTTTACCCTGGATACCGAATCCGGCTTCAACGACGTGGTCTTCATCACCGGCGCCCAGGGTTTGGGCGAGATGGTGGTGCAGGGGGCCGTCAACCCGGACGAGTTCTATGTGCACAAGCCGACCCTCAAGGCCGGGCGCCCCGCCGTGGTGCGCAAGACGCTGGGCTCCAAGCTCATCAAGATGACCTACTCCGGGGATGCCGGTCATGGCCGTCAGGTGAAGGTGGTCGACACCACCGATGCCGAGCGCAACCGCTTCTGCATCACGGACGAGGAAGTGATGGCCCTGGCAAAGCAGGCCCTCATCATCGAGCAGCATTACGGTCGTCCGATGGACATCGAGTGGGCCAAGGATGGTCAGGATGGCAAGCTCTACATCGTTCAAGCCCGTCCGGAAACCGTGCGTAGCCGCCAGGAAGCCAATACCCTCGAGCGCTTTGCCCTCAAGCAAACCGGCAAGGTGCTGATCGAGGGGCGCGCCATCGGCCACAAGATTGGCGCGGGTCCGGCCCGTGTCATCTCCTCCATCAGCCAGATGGATGAAGTGCAGCCCGGCGATGTGCTGGTCACCGACATGACGGATCCGGATTGGGAGCCCATCATGAAGCGCGCTTCCGCCATCGTCACCAACCGGGGTGGACGCACCTGTCACGCCGCCATCATCGCCCGGGAGCTTGGCATTCCGGCAGTGGTGGGTTGCGGCAACGCCACCGACCACATCCAGGATGGTCAGCTCATCACCGTCTCCTGTGCGGAAGGGGATACCGGCTTCATCTATGACGGCGAGCTCGACTTTGACGTGGCGGTGACCGAGGTGGGCAACATGCCGCGCCTGCCCATCAAGATCATGATGAACGTCGGCAATCCGGACAGAGCCTTCGATTTTGCCCAGTTGCCGAATGCCGGCGTGGGCCTGGCCCGCCTCGAGTTCATCATCAACCGCATGATTGGGGTCCACCCCAAGGCGCTGCTGGAGTTCGATCAGCAGACCCCGGAACTCCAGGCCACCATCACCAGGATGATCGCGGGCTACGAGAGCCCCAGGGAGTTCTACGTAGCCAAGCTGACGGAAGGGATCGCTACCCTGGCGGCCGCCTTCTGGCCTGAGCGGGTCATCGTGCGGATGTCGGACTTCAAGTCCAATGAGTACGCCAACCTGGTGGGGGGCCGTGGTTACGAACCCCATGAAGAGAACCCCATGATCGGTTTCCGTGGTGCGTCGCGCTACATCGCCGACAGCTTCCGCCCCTGCTTCGCCCTCGAGTGCGAGGCGATGAAACGGGTGCGGGATGTCATGGGGTTGACCAACGTCGAGGTGATGATCCCCTTCGTGCGTACCCTGGGTGAGGCGGAGCAGGTGGTGGAGATACTGGCTGAGAACGGCTTGCGCCGTGGCGAGCGCGGCCTGAAAGTCATCATGATGTGCGAGCTGCCCTCCAATGCGCTGCTGGCGGACAAATTCCTTGAGCACTTCGACGGCTTCTCTATCGGCTCCAATGACATGACCCAGTTGACTCTGGGGCTGGATCGGGACTCCGGGCTCATCGCCCACCTGTTCGACGAGCGCAACGAGGCGGTCAAGGCACTGCTGGCCATGGCCATCGCCGCCGCCCGCAAGGCGGGCAAGTACGTGGGGATCTGCGGCCAGGGGCCGTCCGATCACCCGGACTTCGCCGCCTGGCTGGTCGAGCAGGGGATCGATTCCGTGTCGCTCAACCCGGATACCGTGGTCGACACCTGGCTCTATCTGGCCGAGCAGCACAAGGCCGGTTAAACCCGTCCCCGCTTTTTGATGACACGGCGCCGCAATGGCGCCGTTTTTGTCTGCGCCCCCCTTTTTCTGTTACAAGGGGAATGCGCAAGGCGCTCCGCACCCATCACAGGACGATCCCATGACCTCATTGCAGTGGCAATCCGCCACCCTGGCCCTGCGTGGCCACCACACCCTGGTTATTCCCGAACTCTGTCTCACCCCGCAGGCCTGCTGGGCCTTCGTCGGCAGCAACGGCAGCGGCAAGACGGCGCTGGCGTCGGCCCTGTGGGGCGAGCTGGTCGTGCGTGCCGGAGCGGTATCGGGTCGAGTCCGGGCCGAGCGACTCTCGTTCGAGTCGCAGCAACAGCTGGGGGAGCTGGACTGGCAGCGGCGCAATACCGACATGCTGGGGGAAGAGGAGGAGGCGGGGTATCGGGTATCGACCCTGATGCTGGAGGCAGGGGGTGAGGAGCATGAGGCCCGCGCGCTGCTGGCCCGTTTTGGCATTGAATCCCTGTGGGAGCGCCCCTATCGCTACCTCTCGAGCGGGGAGGGGCGCAAGCTGCTGCTGGCCCTGGCCCTGCTGGGGCGACCCGAACTGCTGGTGTTGGACGAACCCTTCGATGGTCTGGATCAGGGGGCCAGGGCTTCTTTGATGATGTTGCTGGCCGACCTGGTGTCAGAGGGGCTGCGCCTGGTGGTGATCGTCAACCGTTTTGACGAGATCCCCCCCTTTGCCACTCACCTCGGCCTGCTCGGCGAGTGTCGTCTGCTGCTGGCGGGGGAGCGCGAGGCGGTGCTCGGCAGCCAGGAGGTTGCCCAGCTGGCACGCGCCGAAACGGTATCCCCCCGTTTGCCGCCACCGCTGACGACCCCCGAGCCCCTGCCTCCCGGCCCTCGGGTCGTCATGAAAGCCATGCGTATCGCTTACGGGGATCAGGTGATCATCGATGGGCTCGACTGGACCATTGACGAGGGGGAGCACTGGCAACTGGTGGGACCGAATGGCGCTGGCAAGTCGACCCTGCTCTCCCTCATCACCGGAGATCACCCGCAAGGTTACAACAATGAGCTCCATCTGTTCGGACGGCGGCGGGGCAGCGGCGAGAGCATCTGGGAGATCAAGCGCCACATCGGGCTCGTGAGCCCGGCGCTGCATCTGGACTATCGTGTCAGCTGCCCGGTGCAGACAGTGATCCTCTCCGGTTTCTACGACTCCATCGGGCTTTATACCCGGCCGGGGGATCGTCAGCTGGCGCTGGCCAACCAGTGGCTGGCCCTGCTGGGGCTGGCCGATCAGGGGGCGCAGCCTTTCCACTCTCTCTCTTTCGGTCAGCAGCGACTGGTGCTGATCGCCCGTGCCCTGGTCAAGCATCCGCCGCTGCTCATCCTGGACGAACCCCTGCAGGGACTGGATCCCCTCAACCGTCACCTGGTGCGGGAGATGGTAGCGCGCCTCGTGGGCGAGGGAACCCAGCTGTTGTTCGTTTCCCATCATGCCGATGATGCGCCCCCCGGTCTGACCCACAGGCTGAGCTTCGTGCCAAGGGAGGGGGAAGGATACGACTATCTGCAGGAGCGTCTGGGGAGCTGAGCCGTCCGGGCGGCATGGTCAGAGAGGGGCCGGTTCGGTGAGGAGCGGCGGCATCCCCAGCAGCGTCCACCACAGCCCGAAGAAGAGCATGATCCCCAGCCAGAGCCAGGCCAGATAGTGACGGGTGGCGGCCATCCCCGTCACAGTCACCATGAATGCCGCCCCGAAGGCGATGAGGGCGAACAGAAAGGGCGCCATATTGTCCATCATGGCGGTCATTTCACCAGGGAGAGGATCTGGCGAAATGCCGGATGGCGGCAGTCCCCCATCAGCTCATAGAGGCACATCTCCACCGAGGTGAGGGCGGCGCCCCGGGCCGCCTGCTGAGCGATGGCGAGATCCCGGTTGGCAAGGGTGCGAGACGACACCGCATCCACCACCAGCGAGACCCGGGCGCCGCTGGCCAGAAGTCCCAGCACGCTCTGGTAGACGCAGATATGGGTCTCGATGCCACATACCAGCCAATGCTCGATCCCACTCTCGGCCAACGCGGTCGCCACAGTGGGCTCCCCCAGGGCGCCGAAGCTGTATTTGGGCAGCACAAGATCGCCTGCCTGCAGCGATTGCAATTCGGGCACGGTGGCACCGAGCTTGTCCGGGTTCTGCTCCAGCCAGACAACCGGCAGCCCCAGCACCCTGGCCCCTTGCACCAGCCTGGCGGTATTGGCAATCAGGGCGTCGCTCTCTTCGACCAGGCGGGCCAGCTTGCCCTGGATATCGACCACCAGCAGGCCTGGGTGATGGTGTTTGTGCATTTTTTGTCTCCTTTCTCCGTTGCGGATGAGATACAGCGCCATCCTGGGAGCCATTCTCGCGTACATCTTGATACAAATTGTGAGCTGACCGACGGCGTGGGGGACACTAGGATGCGCGTCATGGAGCCCGTTTTCTCAGTTGTGGTGTGCATGACAAGGGGCGACGCATCAACCCGCTACTGCGTAGTTGGACGATTTTCCATTAACGATGAGAAGTACCATGAAGAAGATAATCCTGTTCGTCTCCCTGGCTGGCCTTTTGGCCGGTTGCGCCAGCCCGGCACAACGCATGGCGGAATGCCAGGCGCAAGGGATCAGCAAGGACGCCTGCTACCAGGCCGAGCAAAACCGCCAGGCGTCCATCATGAACGCCGCCGAGAAGCAGGCCTTGGAGAACGCCAGCAAGGCGGTCAAATAATCTAACCCGACTCATTACGTGTACTTCTCAGGCCCTGGATTCACCGAATGCAGGGCCTTTTGCTGGGTGGCACAGTGCTGCGATGTGTTTGCGGCGTGTGAGGACTCAATGTAGGTCATCGCCTCGATGTTGCTGCCATCGGGATCGCCCAGGAAGGCGGCGTAGTAATTGGGGGCATAGTGGGGACGTAGTCCCGGCAACCCATTGCAGGCAAAGCCTGCCTTGATCCCCGCGTGATGGAACGCATCCACCTGTGTCGCGTCGTCGGCCCTGAATGCGAGATGGCAGGAGGCGCCCTGCTGCCCCCGCTCAATCAGGAAGCCCACGTGATCGCGGCCCATCAGGCCAAAACCGGCCGCCGCCTCATCAGACCATTTGAGTTCTATCAAAAGAGGAGCCAGCACAGTGGCGTAGAAGTGCTGACAGGAGTCAAAACGCACCACCTTGATTTCAACATGATCGAACACGGTGACTCCTTGTGTTGCCTGGGTGTAGAACAGCCCATCAGGCCCTCATGGGAACCGTTGAAATGGGTATCGAATGACCACAATAAGCCAGTTTGACGCCAGGCAGGGAGAGGGCAAGGCGCATAACTGCGTGCTCCGTCAAAGATTTTTCATCCAGTTGCGGGATGCGCTTTGCTTCGTGCTGGCCAAGCTTGCCCGGTTTTGTTGCTTGGCGAAGGCTACGAGCTCTGTTATGGTGTGCTCAGTTAGCCGTTTGGATGGCTAGATGGTTGTGCGTTGACTGCATGTTCGCGCCCCCGACCGCTCACCGTTTTGATGATCATGTTGACAGGGAGTTTTTATGCAACGTCGTTCCTTCTTCACCCTTTCCGCCCTGGCGCTGCTCGCCAGCAGCCTGCCGCTGTCCGCCTTTGCCATCGATGAGGCGAAGAAAGAGATCGTCATCGGCACCACGGTTGGCGACTTTGCCGACATGGTCACCGACGCCATCAAGCCGCAGCTCGAAGCCAAGGGCTACAAGGTCAAACTGGTGGAGTTCACCGATTACGTGACCCCCAATATCGCCCTGGCGGACGGGTCGCTTGACGTCAACTGCTTCCAGCACAAGCCCTATCTGGAGAGCTTCGCCAAAGACCGGGGTCTCTCTCTGGCGCCCATCACCCAGGTACCGACCGGTCCCATGGGGCTCTACGCCGGCAAGCTGGGGGATCTGAAGGCGGTGAAAGAGGGAAGCACGGTCGCCATCCCGAACGATCCCACCAACCAGGCGCGGGCACTGCTGATGTTGCAGGATCTAGGCTGGCTGAGCCTCAAGGAGGGGATCAATCCCCTCAAGGCGAGCGAGTTCGACGTGGTGAAGAACCCCCACAACCTCAAGCTGGTGCTGCTGGAAGCGGCGCAGCTGCCGCGCTCCCGTGAGGATGTGGACTTCTCCGTCATCAACGGCAACTTTGCCGCCTCAAGCGGGATCCCGTTCAGCTCCGGCCTCTTCCTCGAGCGCAGCTATGACTTCATCAACTGGGTGGTGGTCAAGAGCGCTGATGCGGGCAAGCCGTTCGCCAAGGATGTGGCGGCCGCCTACAACTCCCCCGAATTCAAGGCTTATGCCGCCAAGCGCTTCGTCGGCTACAAGTATCCCGAGGGCTGGCAGCAGAAGGGGTGAGTGGCGTACAAGCGATAAAAACGGGCACCCAGGTGCCCGTTTTTTATTGGAGGTCAGTAGTGGCGCAACCACCAGCGGGCGGCCAGGAGGGCGGTAAGGCTGCCAAGCAGGGCGCTTGCCAGCACATCCAGGGGCCAGTGCATGCCGATAAGGGTGCGCGAGAGGCCGATCCCGATGGCCCAGAGTGGCAGCAGCCAGGCCCCGGCGGGTGCCCGGGCCAGCCAGATCAGGCCGAAGAACTGGGCGAGGCTCATGGCGGCGATGCTGTGACCGGAGGGAAAGGCGTAGTTGACCTCTGCCTGCCAGTGCTGGCCGAGCCAGGCGGGCAGCGCCAGCAACTGGGTCGCGGCGTGGACCTGTTCGCTGCGAAGGGCCTGGCTTCCCCCATAGAACTGGCGGATGGCGGGGATCAGCTCCTGGCTCTCCAGCCAGATGAGGTAGGGCCTGGGCTCCTCGGTCAGCAGCTTGATGAGGCTCTTGATGACCCAGTCGCTCGCCAGCACGGCAAAGAGGGCGCCAGCCAGCGCCAGCAGGGCGCGACCGTCCAGCGTCAGCTTGTGTCTTGTGAGCAGCAGCAGGGCGGCGATGGTGAAGACCAGCCCCGGCGAGTCCACCATGCGGGTGAGAGCGTAGGGCCACCATAGCCAGCCCGATTGCAGGGCCTGGGTCATGAACGGCTGCCAGGGCAGGCAGACGAGCAGCAGCAGGGGGAGGAGCAGGAGGGCATTGAAATGAAGCACCTTGCGGCGTGGCAACGAAGAGGCGTGAGTCGGCATCAAGGGGTCCGGTTCGGTGGCGCGAGCGGCTAAAAAGAGGCGTCATTGTGCCAGTCAGGTTGCTCTGGTCAAGGCGAAGGGGGCGAGGGCAACAG
Organism: Aeromonas sp. TW 6; assembly: GCF_013168745.1. Lineage (NCBI taxonomy): Bacteria > Pseudomonadati > Pseudomonadota > Gammaproteobacteria > Aeromonadales > Aeromonadaceae > Aeromonas > Aeromonas sp. TW 6. The sequence continues at coordinate 22,577 of NZ_JABERS010000012.1, forward strand.
GCTGTTACATATGATGCCGCCGGGCATCGTGCCCGCACCTGAGGCCGGAAGGCGGAAAGATGGCCGTAGGGAGGTCTGCCAACAAGCCTCTGAAAATCCGCCGCGTTTGGGCTAGAATGGCGCGCCTGTGGCCCTTGTGGACGAGATGCGTGCCGATGAAGATCGTCGTTGATGAAAATATGCCCCATGCGGTGGAGCTGTTTGCGGAATTTGGTGAAGTGGTTCCCCTGCCGGGACGAGAAATAAAGGCCGCGGATCTGCAAGAGGCGGATGTGCTGCTGGTGCGCTCCGTGACCCGGGTCAACGAAGCGCTCCTGGCGAGTTGCCCCAGGCTGGGGTTTGTCGGCACGGCCACCATCGGCACGGATCACATCGATCAGGGGCTGCTGGCGGCGCGGGGCATTCCCTTCTTCAGCGCCCCCGGCTGCAACAAGGTGTCGGTGGGGGACTACGTGCTCTCCGCCCTGCTGGTTCTGGCGGAACGCCATGAGCTGACCTTGAGCGAGATGAGCCTCGCCGTCATCGGCGCTGGCAACACCGGCGAGAGCGTGGCCGGCAAGGCCGAGGCGCTCGGGATGAAGGTGCTGCGCTGCGACCCGCCCCTGGCCCGTAGCGGCGCCGCTGGCGACTTCGTGGATTACCGCACTGCCCTGGATGCCGACATCGTCAGCTTCCATGTCCCCTATCTTCGTGAAGGGGATGAGGCCACCTTCCACCTGCTGGGAGCCGAGGAGATCGCCGAGCGTCCGGCCGGGCAGATCCTCATCAACGCATCCCGCGGCGAGGTGTGGGACAACCGTGCCCTGCTTGTCCGCCAGCAGGGACCCCATCCCCTGCGACTGGTGATGGACGTCTGGGAAGGAGAGCCGGAGCCCCTCAATGAACTGGTGCCCCATACCGAGCTAGCCACCCCGCACATCGCCGGTTACAGCCTGGAAGGCAAGGCCCGTGGCACCTGGATGCTCTATGAGGCGCTGTGCCGGCAACTGGGGCGCACCCCGCGCCAGGATCTGCAATCCCTGCTGCCTGCCCCAGAGGTGCGCGAGCTAACGCCGGGGCAGCCAGCGGATCAGGCGCTCATCAAGCAGCTTGTCCACCTTGTTTATGACGTGCGCCGGGACGACGCCCGTTTTCGCAACCGGATCGGGCTGCCCGGCAGCTTCGATGAGCAGCGCAAGCGCTACCCCGAGCGGCGCGAACTTGGTGCCCTGCAACTGAAAGGGCCCTTCGCCGACGACAGACTGGCCCGACTGGGCTTTGCCGTCTCGGAGCAATAAACCCGATTTCAACAAGGGGAGGGGCTTGCCCAGGCGGCGCCTCCCCCGGCCCCGACGGGCCGCATCACAGGAGAACAGATCAGTGAGTCAGCAATTCAACGTAGCGGTATTGGGTGCCAGCGGCGCCGTGGGTCAGGCCATGATCGAGATCCTGGAGGAGCGCGCCTTCCCGGTAGCGACCCTCTATCCGCTCGCCTCCAGTCGCAGCGCTGGGGACACGGTGCGTTTTGGCGGCAAGAACGTCGACATCCTTGATGTGGAGGCCTTTGACTGGAGCCAGGTGGAGATCGCACTCTTCTCCGCCGGTGCCGAGGTCTCGGCCAAATGGGCGCCCATCGCCGCCGAGCACGGCTGCATCGTCATCGACAACACCTCCTGCTTCCGCTACGACGAGGACATTCCCCTGGTCATTCCGGAAGTGAACCCGGACGCGCTGGCCGATTTTCGCAACCGCAACATCATCGCCAACCCCAACTGCTCCACCATCCAGATGCTGGTGGCCCTCAAGCCCCTGCACGATGAGGTAGGCATCAGTCGCATCAACGTGGCGACCTACCAGTCCGTCTCCGGTTCCGGCAAGGAAGGGGTGAGCGAGCTGGCGGGCCAGACCGCCCACCTGCTCAACGGCCGTCCGGTGGAGCCGACCCTCTATCCGCAGCAGATCGCCTTCAACCTGATCCCGCAGATCGATGCCTTCACCGACAACGGCTATACCCGAGAAGAGATGAAGATGGTGTGGGAGACCCAGAAAATTCTGGGGGATGCCAGCATCGCCGTGAACCCCACCTGCGTGCGGGTACCGGTCTTCTACGGTCACGCCGAGGCGGTCCATGTGGAGCTGCATCAGCCGCTGGACGCCGAGCAGGTCAAGGAGCTGCTGCGCAATGCCCCGGGCGTCACCCTGTTTGATGATGAAGGGGACTACCCGACCCCGGTGCGCGATGCCACCGGTCAGGATGATGTGATGGTCGGGCGGGTACGCCAGGATATTTCTCATCCGAGTGGTATCAATATGTGGATCGTGGCCGATAACGTTCGTAAGGGCGCGGCAACCAACAGCGTGCAGATTGCCGAACTGCTGGTACGCGACTACCTCTGAGGCCGGATGTCGGCCCCGGGCGGGGAGGGAACCCCGCCTTGATGTGGGCGCCCTGGCCCCGGTATGTGACCGGGAACCCACTCTCCGGTTTTTGGAATACCGTGTGATATCAGTGGACTAGGTTTTTTTCTACACTCTGGTTCGCGTCTGGGGCTGCTTTCTGGCCGCCGCCGGGCGCGAAATATGTCGGATCGCTGGCTTGAGACCGGCGCCTGATTTATATTGAGCCGATTGTTTTGGGGTAACTATCCAGATTTTTCAATGTGATAGGGCCGTCATACGAAGGAACGAATATGGGACATTCCCGCATAACGCTGGCAACGCTACTCGCATTGGGGCTTCTGGGCACGGTTCAGGCCGAAGAGGGGGCGCGAGAACCCTTCTTTGTCGAACTCAAGGGACCGGATGGCTCACCGCCCCCCGCGGTGCAACCAGAGCCCTGGGCCCAGCCCGTGGCGCCCGTCACCCTGCCCAGAGCCCAGCCCATCGTGCGTCAGGTGCCTGCTGCGTCGGCTGGCAGTTATGGTCCCGTGCGTCCCACCGATACCCTCTGGAGTCTGGCGAGCAAGCATCGCCCGTCCAACCGGGTAAGCGTCTACCAGACCATGGTGGCCATCTATGACAAGAACCCCCGAAGCTTCGCAGACGGCAACATCAACCATATTCTGGTGGGTTCCCACATCCTGCTGCCCACCGCCGCAGAGGCGGGGCGCATCACGGATGCCGAAGCACGCCGTCGCTTCAACAGCGACAACGCGAGCTGGAAGGGGCTGAGCCCCAAATACCTGGCCAACAAGCAATCCCATGTCGCCCAGCCGGTGGCGAGCAAGCCTGCTCCGGCCAAGCCGGCTGTGGTGGCCAAGAATACACCGCCCAAGGCGGCGCCGATCCCGGCGGCACCCAAGGCGACGGCTCCTGCCCCCGAGGTGAAGGAGACCGCCAAGGCGGCTGTCTCCACCCCCGTGGTGGTGAGCGCTGCTGCGAGCAGCGCCGTCAGCACGGCGCCGGCGCCCCTGCCCGCCACTGCGGTGGGCAAACCCTCAACCGAGATGGCGCTGGCCCTGGAAGATGCCAACGCCCAGCTCGGCCAGGTCACCGAGATGAACCACAGGCTCAAGCTGCGTCTGCAAGCCCTGACCGAAGAGGTGGAGACCCTCAAGGCGCAGTTGCAGGATCAGACCGCCCTGCAAAAAGAGGTGGCGGAACTCAAGGCCAATCCGACGCCTCCCGTGGTGGCGCCGGTGCCCAAACAGAGCTGGCTGATGGAGCTGCTCTCTTCGCCGCTCAATCTCGCCATGATCATCCTGCTGCCGGTGCTCCTGGTGCTTGCCCTGGTCACGCTCTGGCTGCGGGCCCGCGCGCGCCGCGAGCTGGAAGAGCAGGAGAAGAGCCTGTCCGAATCGACCTCCATGGTGATGGGGGACGAGAGCAGCGAGTTCGATCAGCTGATGACGGTGGGCATCGCGGATGACGAGCCCCTCCATGGCATGCCGGATCTCAACGAGCCGGAAGTGAGCAGGAAGCAAGATGGCGCCAGTGCTGCCGCCGATGTCATCTTCCGGGATGACGAGACGGCGCTCTCCGCTTTTGATGTGGAGCCTGCGGTGACGACGGCGAACCGGGATCCGGATCTGGTGCCCGAGCTGGATCTGGCCCACGAGGGGGACTTCGATCTGCCCGTGGTGCCGGAACTCGATCTCTCCGACGAGCCCGCCTCCTCTGCTCGTGGTCATGACGAGATCATGACCGAGGAGGAGCTGCAGGCCGCCCTGTTTGCCGAGCTGGACGCGGATTTGGAAGCGGATCTGGCCCAGGCCCAGGAGGAGAGCCGCAGCCAGCGTGACGAGACACTGGCCAACTTCGATCTGAGCGATCTAGAGACCGGGTTTGGCGAGCCGACCGACGATGAGCTTGCCACCAAGGCGCCGCACATCGACGAGACGGGGTTTGGCAAGGACGATGTGGACGACATGCTGGCCGAGCTCGGGCTGGAGCCCACCAAGCCGACGGCGTCCGAGTGGGATCCCAGCGAGCTGGCCCTGGCGGACTTCGAGGATGCCTTCGCCGAGGTGGAGTCCCATCAGGGGGAGGTGAAACCCCGCGAGCAGGTGCAAGACAGCGACTTCGTTGAAATCGACAAGCTGCTGGCCGATGCCGATGCCAGCAGCACGGAGCAGGAACCCTATCAGGGCTTCTCCCTGGATGTGGGGCTGGACGGTTTCCCCGAGGTGCTGCCGGAGTCCAACGGCTTTGATGTGGATGCCGATGACGGCGGGGTGGGGGCCAAGCTGGATCTGGCCCGGGCCTACCTCGAGATCGACGACAAGGAGAGCGCCCGGGAGTTGCTGGAAGAGGCCGCTGCCCAGGGCAGCGAACACCAGCGTGCCGAGGCACAGAAGCTGCTCAAGCGCCTGGGATAAGGGCCGTTTGCCGGCGAACGAACCAAGAGGGCAGCCTGCGGGCTGCCCTCTCTTTCATGGTCACGAGTGCCGCCGCCTCCACGGTCTGGGACTTTTGAGCCCGAGCGCGTATAATCCGCCCCGTTTCTTTCACCGCATCCTTTCATCAGAAGACACCGTTATCCATGCGAATTGCCCTAGGTATTGAATATGACGGCAGCCGGTATTTCGGCTGGCAGCGTCAGCGCGAAGTGATCAGCGTCCAGGAGGAGCTGGAAAAAGCCCTCAGCCGCATCGCCAACCACCCCGTCTCCATCCAGTGTGCCGGTCGCACCGATGCGGGGGTGCACGCCACCGGCCAGGTGATCCACTTCGATACCGAGTCCAATCGCGCCGAGGGGGCCTGGACCCTGGGGCTCAACTCCAACCTGCCCCCTGACATCGCCGTGCGCTGGGTCAAGGAGGTGGACGAGCACTTCCACGCCCGCTTCAGCGCCACCGCCCGTCGCTACCGTTACGTCATCTACAACCACAACTACCGCCCGGCGATCCTGGGCCAAGGCGTCAGCCACTACCACGAAACCATCGACGCCGAGCTGATGCACCAGGCCGGCCAGTCCCTGCTGGGCGAGCACGACTTCAGCACCTTCCGGGCCGTCGCCTGCCAGTCCAACACCCCCTGGCGCAACGTGACCCACCTGTGCGTCAGCCGCTCCGGCCCCTATATAGTGCTCGACATCAAGGCCAACGCCTTCCTGCACCACATGGTGCGCAACATCACCGGCTCCCTGCTGCTGGTGGGGCAGGGGCTTCAACCGGTGGAGTGGATTGCCGAGGTGCTGGCGGCGAAGGATCGCAACCTGGCGGGCCCGACCGCCAAGGCGGGCGGCCTCTATCTGGTGGATGTGGATTACCCGGCCGAATTCGGGTTGCCCCGGCCGCCCCTCGGCCCGCTGTGGCTGCCGGACTCGGCACCGGGTACGACCAGTTTTTAGTAACTGGGCCCGAAAATTTGTGGTTTAATGATCCGTCGTTTATTGCCATCGAGCCGTTAAGTCATTGAACAATCAAGGCTCGATGTGTTTTGTCAGGCACAAATGCATTAAGGAATTCCATGAGCTGGCTTGAGAAGATCCTTCCCAAGAGCAAGATCACCACACCGCGTCGTCACAACATTCCGGAAGGGGTGTGGACAAAGTGTACTGCTTGCGAACAGGTGCTCTACCGGGCAGAGCTGGAGCGCAATCTCGAAGTGTGCCCCAAGTGTGACCATCATATGCGCATCAGCGCACGTGCCCGTCTCGAGAGCTTCCTCGACGCCGAGGGACGCAGCGAAGTCGCGGCCGAGCTGGAGCCGCAAGACATCCTGAAATTCAAGGATTCCAAGCGCTACAAGGATCGTTTGTCTGCCGCCCAGAAAGAGACGGGCGAGAAGGATGCGCTGGTGGTGATGAAGGGGACCCTTAAGGGGGTACCGGTCGTCGCCTGTTCATTCGAGTTCTCCTTCATCGGGGGCTCCATGTCCTCCGTGGTCGGTGCCCGCTTCGTGCGTGCCGTCGAGGAGAGCATCAAGGAGGGCCGCGGCCTGGTCTGCTTCTCCACCTCCGGTGGTGCGCGGATGCAGGAAGCCCTGTTCTCCCTGATGCAGATGGCCAAGACCAGTGCGGCCCTAGATCGCCTCACCAAGGCGGGCCTGCCCTTCATCTCCGTGCTGACTGACCCCACCATGGGTGGCGTCTCCGCGAGTCTGGCCATGCTGGGTGACATCAACGTAGGCGAACCCAAGGCGCTGATCGGCTTTGCCGGCCCTCGCGTCATCGAGCAGACCGTGCGCGAGAAACTGCCGGAAGGCTTTCAGCGCTCCGAGTTCCTGCTGGAGAAGGGTGCCATCGATCTCATCATCGACAGGCGCGAAATGCGCAACCGTCTGGCCGGTCTGCTGGCCAAGCTGATGAACACTCAGGTCATCGAAGACTGAAGATGAGTTCACACATGCAACAATCCCAAAGCCGGTCGCTGGTCGACTGGCTTTCTTATTTGGAGCAGATCCACCCGGCCAACATCGACATGGGGCTGGAGCGGGTCGGCACGGTTGCCCGCCGCATGGGCCTCACCGAACTGCCGTTCAAGGTGATCACGGTGGCGGGCACCAACGGCAAAGGCTCCTCTTGCGCCATGGCGGCCAGCATCCTGATGGCCGCCGGCTACCGGGTCGGTGTCTACTCCTCCCCCCATCTGCTGCGCTTTACCGAGCGCGTGCGCGTCAATGGCCAGGAGCTGGCCGATGGCGATCACTGCGCGGCCTTTGCCGAGGTGGAAGCCGCCCGGGGCGACATCGCCCTCACCTTCTTCGAGTTCGCCACCCTGGCGGGTCTGTGGCTGTTTCGTCGCGCCGCGCCCGATGTGCTCTTGCTGGAAGTGGGGCTGGGGGGGCGGCTCGACGCCACCAATGTGGTGGAATCGGACGTCGCCCTGATCACCTCCATTGCCCTGGATCACTGCGACTGGCTCGGGGATACCCGGGAGGCGGTGGCGGTGGAGAAGGCTGGCGTCTATCGCAAAGGTAAACCCGCCATCAGCGGGGAGCCCAATCCGCCGTCGACCATCGCAAGCGAAGCGGCGCGCCTCGGCGCCTGCCTGCGTCAGGTCGGCATCGATTTTCGTGGTGACGAGCATGAAGGTGACTGGGATTATCACGGCCTGCACCACTGGTCGGGATTGCCCAAACCGGCCCTGCCGCTGATGAATGCGGTCACCGTGCTGGCGGCCCTGGAGTCCCTCGGTCTGCCATTGGCGGAGTCCGCCATCCGCGACGGCCTGGCCAATGCCCGCCTGGCTGGCCGGATGCAGCAGTTGCAAACCTCGCCGCTGGTCATCGTCGACGTGGCCCACAATCCCCACTCTGCGGCCTATCTCGCCAGCCAGTTGCGCCAGCTCCCCGGCAAGGGCAAGCGCCGCGCCGTGGTTGGCATGCTCAAGGACAAGGACATGGCGGGGTCGCTGGCCGAGCTTGGCGGTCTGATTGACGAGTGGTTCCTGGCAAGCCTCCACGGCCCGCGCGCGGCCACGGCCGACCAGTTGGCGACGGCCCTTGGCGGCGGCCGGGGCGTGGCGCTCACCTTTGCCTGCGTGGGGGATGCCTACGGCGCCGCCTTGGCCGCATCGAGTCCTGACGATATGGTCATTGTGTTCGGCTCGTTTTACACTGTCGCCGACGTGCTGGCTCTGGGCTCGGTCTGAGCCGTTCGCTCCCCTGCTCCGTCAACGTGACGACGGGCCGGGTTTTGCACTGGATAATCCCCTTTCAGGCCAAGTGGGTGGCGAGGGACTCGGCTTCGCCAGCCGGCGTGAGGGGAGGCGTTCTTTGCGAAGTGTGCAAGATTGCAATGGATCCTAAGTAACATGGGTGGAAATTAACTTGGCTTCGAAGTTTCAAAACAGATTGGTGGGGACCGTCATCCTGGTCGCCCTGGTGGTCATCTTTCTGCCGGACCTGATGGACGGCAACAAGCTGGAGCAGAAGGACGAGGCCTTCGCCAAGATCCCCCTGCGTCCGGAGCTGGAGCCCGCCAAACCTGCGCTTCAGGTCTCGGCGGCGAGCACCCTGCCGGCCGAGCATCTGGCGAGTCAGCAGCAGGCCTCTGCCGCGACCCAGTGGCAGGTAGAGGAGATTGGCGATACCGTGACCCTGGCCAATCAGGGGGGAGCCAATCCAGCGGGAGCCAGTCAGGCTCCCATCACCCAGCAGCAGCCGGTACAGGCCGTGGCGCAACCCAAGCCCCAGCCCAAACCCGAGCCCAAGCCGGAAGTGATCGCCAAGAAACCGGTGGAGCAGCCCAAACCCAAGCCGGTGCCAACCAAGCCGGTAGAGGTGCAAAAACCGGTGGAGGCCAAGCCGCAGGCGGGCCAGATCAAGACCATGGATGATCTCATCGCGAGCAAGATGGCCCAGCCGACTACGGCACCGGCAGCAGCAGCCCCGGCTCAGGGGAGCTGGATCCTGCAGCTCGGCGCCTTCAAGAATGCAGACAGCGTCAATGCCCTGGTGAGCAAGCTGAGGGCGGCGGGCTACTCGGCCCAGACGTCGCCGAGAACCCCGGTGCAGGGGCAGATCAACCGGGTCTTCATCGGGCCGGATGTCTCCAAGGCCAAGTTGCAGGGTATGCAGAGCCGGATCAGCCAGATGACGGGCTTGAGCGGCTCCGTGGTGGCCTACAACCCCTGACAGCATGATGAAATGAAAAGACCGCGCCTCATGGCAACATGGGCGCGGTCTTTTTTTTGTGTCCAACACGGGGGAGGCAGTGTGGATATCGGGCTATCGGGCTGCCGAGGAGGCCTAGATGCACTTCACCGGCTTGGGGAGGCCTGCGAGCTTGGTGGCCTGCTTGGCGGGGCCTTCCGGGAACAACTTGTAGAGGTAGCGGCTGTTGCCCTTCTCCGGGCCATACTGCTTTTCCATTGCCTTGACCAGGGCGCGGATGGCGGGGGAGGTGTTGAACTCCAGATAGAAGGCCCGCACGAAACGCACCACTTCCCAGTGCGGATCCTCCAGCACTATCCCCTCTTTCTCGGCCAGCACCAGGGCCAGCGCCTCGCTCCATTGCTCGCTGTGGCGCAGATAGCCCTGGGCATCGGTCTCGATGAGTTGGCCGTTGAACTGCAAATGGTGTGGCTCGGACATGACGCTTCCTCGAAAAGGCTATCTCAATGGGGCGGGCATGGTAGCGCCTTGCGTCCCGTCCGGCAACCGGGGCGGCGCTTGGCGCCTGCCTCGGGTGGGACTGGCCCGGCGGCTATGGCTGGCTAGGTTCGCCCCTGACCTGTCAGCAACTGGCCGTCGTTGGCCAGCACCAACAGCTCGTCTGCCAACTGGCTGATGAGGGAGAGCTGCTGGCTCAGCATCAGCTGCTCCTCGCTGCTCTCCGGAGCGATGGTTGGACAGGCTCCCGCCAGCGGCGTCGGCATCTGCCCCGCCAGGTGACCGGCGGCCTGCTCCAGGGTCTGGCTGATGTGGCGGCTTATCTCCTCCAGCCCCTCGATGGGCTCGAGTTTGTCGCGATGGGCCCCGAGTGCCGAGATATAGGAGAGCAGGGCATGGTTGCGCCAGGTGAGAGTGAAGCAGAGATCCAGGAAGCGGCGGCGCTTGCTCGGCTCCACCAGCATGCTCTGCCAGGCCATGGCCAGCTCGCTGTCGGCGAGGTGGGCACACTTGCGGGCCACCCGGTAGTCCAGGGATTCATCCCGTTGGCGATGCAGGCTGGCGAGTACCGCCGAGAGGTACTTCGCATTGGCGGACAGGGAGTTGGCGATAAGGGTTGGCAACCGCTTGTATTGCCAGTCGGGCCAGAGCCAGGCCACCAGGGCGTAGGAGAGCAGGCAGCCGAGCAGGGTATCGAGCAAGCGGGGTCCGAGGATGGCGAAGCCGATGCCATCCAGCAGGTTGAACGCCATCAGCACGTAGAGGGTGATGAAGCAGACGGCGGCGCTGTAGTTGCTACGCACCTGGGTGAAGAACAGGAAGGCGGCGAGCCCCATGATCCCCAGTTGCAGGTGCAGCTCGGGGAAGAACCAGAGCACGGGCACGCCGATGAGGATACCGGCGAAGGTGCCGAGCATCCGCTGCACCAGGCGACGGCGGGTGGCGCTGTAGCTCGGCTGGCAGACGAACAATACGGTGAGCAGGATCCAGTACCCCTTGTCCAGGTGAAACGCCTGCAGAATGCCATAGCCCACGACCAGCCCGAGGGAGAGCCGCAAGGCATGGCGAAACACCATGGAGTTCGGTGTCAGGTGCTGCCTGAGCAATGCCAGCAGGGGCAGGGCGACCGGCCGTGCCAGGGGAGGCAGGCTGGTGGGGGGCGCGGCGGGGTTTTGCAGCTCTTCGGCGCTTTGCAGCAACTGGTTGATGCTGGCCAGGTTGCGACGCAGGAACTTCATCGGTGTCAGCAGGGTCTTGGGGTAGTGCTGCTTGAGGTGGGTGAACTCCAGCTGATCGCCGAGGGCCTCCAGGGTCCAGTGAATGCGTTTGTGGTGGGTGTAGGGCTTGTGCACCAGGATGGCGTAGCCAAGCTGCTGACAGGCGTCGGCAAGCTGTGACAGCACCTCCTGGAAGCCGTCGAGGACGATGCCCTGCTTGAGCTCGGCTTCCAGCTTGCTGTAGGGGTAGTGGCTGGAGGTGGCCCGCTCCTGGATCTCCAGGGCAAGCAGGTAGAGGCGCAGCAGGCCCGCGAGCTCGGGGGCAACCCCGTGGCGGCCGGGGGCATGAAGACGGGCATTGAGCGCCGTCTTGGCCTGGTTCAGGGCATTGACCAGGTTGATGTTGAGCTGGGCCAGATTGTGGCGGATGGCCTGGGCGCCGTGTTCGTCGGCCGGGAAGAAGCGGGATTTCTCCTGCAAGTAGCGGGCGAGGGCGAAGTAGCTCTGGGCCAGTTGCTCGTGCAGGGTCTTGTAGGGCAGCAGCCAGAGCCAGACCAGGGACACCAGGCCGTACCAGAGGGCCCCGGCGCACAGGGCCAGCGGCTGATAGAAGAGATCCGGCGCCTTGGCGGCCCCCAGCATGGTGTAGATGGCAATCAGCAGGGAACCAAAGCTGATGGTGGCGTAGCGTTGGCCGAGGGCACCCACCATGACGAAGATAAAGGTGGAGCCCGCGAGCCCGATGGCAAAGAGCCAAGGAGTGGGGAAGAGATACTGCACGCACAATGAGGCGAACAGGAAGCAGAGCAGGGTCATGGCGAGGTTCTTGACCCGGCCCCAGAGGCTGTCGTCGGTCTCGGCGATGGCGCCGGCCACCACCCCGAGGGAGAGCAGCACGGTGAGCTGGATGTCTCCGGTAGCCAGCGCGAAGGCGAGCAGCCCCGCGATGGCGAGCAGGACCTTGAGGGCGAAATAGATGTGGCTGTCTGTCAGCAGCCGGCGCAGCAGGCCGGAGAAATCCATCGGCATGCTAGGCACCACCCTTGAACGAGGTGAAATCGATGTGGCTGTCGGTCAGCAGACGGCGCAATAAACCTGAGAAGTCCATGGGCATGGGATGAAGGCAACCCTTGAGCGAAACGAAAGCGACAGCATAACCCGTCGATAACGAAACGGCCCTGATTTGGATCAGGGCCACTTCGCTTCATATCCTTGATTTGCAACTTATCCTGACAGAAATGGGCGCCAATAAAAACCCCGCCGAAGCGGGGTCTTGTGCATATCAAGCATCCATCAGTTGCGGTTGCCGCCAAGCAGGCTCAGCAGGCTCAGGAAGATGTTGTAGATGGAGACATACAGGGTGACGGTGGCAGAGATGTAGTTGGTCTCGCCGCCGCGCACGATCTGCTGGGTGGTCAGCAGGATGGCGCCGGAGGAGAAGAGCATGAACATGGCGGACAGGGCCAGGCTCAGGGCGCTCATCTGCAGGAAGATGTTGGCGACCATGGCTACCAGCAGTACCCAGAACCCGACGAACAGCATGCCGCCGAGGAAGGAGAGGTCCCGCTTGGTGGTCAGGGCATAGGCAGACAGGCCGAAGAAGGTGAGCGCTGTACCGCCCAGCGCCGTCATCACGATCTCGCCGCCGCCATTGTTCATGTACATGTTGATGATGGGGCCGAGGCTATAGCCCAGCAGGCCGGTCAGGGCGAAGGTGAACACCAGCCCCATGCCGTTGTCACGGTTCTTCTCGGTCAGGAACATCAGGCCGTAGACACCGATGAGGAACACGGCCCAGTGCAGGGGCGGCATGTTCATGACGGTCGCTACCCCGGCTACCACGGCTGAGAAGCCAAGAGTGAGGGAGAGCAGCATGTAGGTGTTGCGCAGCACCTTGTTGGTGTCGCGCACGGCACCCTGGGTGCCAGTGTAGATAGAACGGGTATCCATCTTGATGTCCTCTTGATTTCCGGGGTGAAGCGACCAGTTGTGCTTCGTTAACGCATTGTATGCACTGAATGTGTGGATGACGAGCGCTGATTTCAAGCACCACCCCACCTGCGTGGTGCCTACTATCCCAGAGCAAAGATGTATTGCGCATGAACAAGGAGGCTCAAGGCGTTGCAGAGGGCGCCTGCTCCTGCTCTTTACCCTGTCTGGCGATCCGCGTCGGCGAGAAGCCGAACTGCTTTCTAAACGCCGTGATGAAATTGGCCACATGGTCATAGCCGGCGTGGGCGGCGGCCCCTTGCAGAGAGAGGCTGCGCGCCTCCAGCCTGGCCCGCGCTTCTTGCAGCTTTCGCTGGCGAAGGTAGCGCTGCAGGCTCATGCCCAGCTCTTTTTTTGCGGCCCGCTGCAAGGTGGAGACGCTCATGCCGAGGGTGGCCGCGATCTCGGTCAGGGTCATCTCGTCCACTTTTTCATCCCTGAGCAGCATCTTGAGGCGCGTCGGTTGCTCGTTCTGGCGTTGGCAGCAGGGGGAGGCGGCCTGCTGGAGGTGGGTCATCAGGCTCTCCCAGACACTGAGGGCAAAGGCCTTGCGCATCAGCATCTCGGAGGCGTTCTGGCTGCTGGTGAGATTGAGCGCTTCCGCAATCTGTCCAAGGGCAGCGGGCAGGGTCCAGTCGACGCGGCTCAGATGGCGGCTGAAGGTCTGTGCGAAAGCCTTGCGATGCGCCTGTGCCAGGTTGTGGGCGAGCCAGGTGTGGTCCAGGGAGAGGACGATGCTGCGGCTGCGCACCTGGGCTTTGGCCGCCCCCTGCACGATGTCGGGCTCGGTATAGAGGATGGCGGTTGCCACTATGGGGTCGGACTCGTGGAAGCGGCACCCCTTGAGCCTGTGAGTGGCGCCATAGGTCATCAGGGCCCGGCTCTCGAGGGGAATGGCGATGATCAACTGCGGCGGCAACTCCCGCTCGGTGGCGAAGTCTGCCTTGTGAACGATGTCCTTGTTGTGAAAGCGAAGACCCTCCTGGATCACCAGGTTCTCCACCCTGCCGGTGAAGCGGCCTCGCTGGCGTGCGCTGGTGTCCCTTGCCACTGTGTCAGTCATGTGCAATTTGACCATGTCGAAGAGTGAAATGACCACACCGCAAAACTGCGGCGGAAGATGGAGTGATATATTAGCCCCCGGAAAATTAAATGAAAATGATTATCATCTATATCTTGGGGTCACTCTTACTATGGTTGTCTTGAAGGATAAAGCGCGAAGCCCGCTGGCGCTGGCCATCTCTGCCGCCCTGGCCGTCACCTTTGCCGCCCCGGCAGGGGCACACACACCGGACATCAAGCCGGACGAAACCCTGGTCGTCTATGGCAATCCACTCTACGGGATGTCGCCGTCGGAGGAGACGGGAGGCTATGGGGTCGACTCGGCCACCGTCGGCACCAAGACGCCGGCGGCCCTCAAAGACATCCCCCAGTCGATCACCGTGTTGACCAACGACTACATCGAGGAGCGCAACTTCGTGGCGGTGGACGATCTGGCCAAGTACACGCCGGGTCTGCGCACCCTGGTCAACGACAGCGGTCGCTCCTCCATCTTCTCCCGCGGCTATGAATACGACGAGGTGAACCTCAACGGTCTGCCATCGCCCATGCAGAGCAAGTACGGCACCCTGCCGTCGCTGGCGGCGGTGGATCGGGTGGAGATCATGCGCGGCCCCTCCGGCCTCTTCAACAGCACCAGCGAGCTGGGGGGCGTGATCAACATGGTGCTCAAGCGTCCGACCGACGCCTTCAAGGGCTCGGTCACGGCGCGCTATGGCAGCTGGGACAGGCATTACCTGGAGGCGGACATGGGGGGCGCACTCAACGACGAGGGTTCCCTGCGCGGCCGCGTCGTGGTGGCCAACGCCGACATCAAGAACCAGGTGGACTACAACAACAACGACAACGGTACCTACTACGGCACCCTGGAGTTCGATCTCTCGGATCGCACCCGGCTCTCCGTCTACGCCCTGCACCAGACCAAGGACATCCTGCCCACCAACGGCCTGCCGGCGTACAAGGACGGCTCCCTGCTCGACATCGGCCGCAGCACCTACCTGGGGTCGGCTGAAGACTTCTTCGACGCCGACACCACGGATGTGGGGGCCTCGCTGCAACACGCCTTTGCCAACGGCGGGGTGGGTCAGGTCTCGGCCCGCTACATGGATCACGACATGCGGCTGGAGCAGACCTTCACCAACGGCCCCGTGGACGCGGCGGGCAACACCGGGCTGATGTTCAACGGCCAGGGGAACCAGCAGAAGAACATGGCCTTCGATGCCAACTACAGTCAGATGTTCGATCTGTTGGGGCACAAGAGCGAGTTTGTGCTGGGCTCCGACTACAAGCGCTACGAGTCGGACATCCAGACCTACACCAACCGCAACCTCGGCAAGATCAATGTGTTCGATTTCGACCCGACCCGGGTCGCCAAGCCGGACTACAGCTACACCAAGAATGACCATGAGGAGCAGTCGGAGCTCGGTCTGTACGGCAAGGTGACCTGGCGTCTGCTGGAGCCGCTCGCGGTGATCACCGGGGCCCGCGTCTCCTGGTACGATCTGGATGCCGTCAGCACGACCCTGAGTTCCGGAGCCCAGAGTGGCGAGTCCAGTGCGTTCAACGGCAAGCTCACCCCCTACGCGGGGGCCGTCTATGACCTGAGCGACGAACACGCCTGGTATGCCAGCTACTCCAAGGTGTTCAAGCCCCAGACCAGCCAGGACGAGAGCGGCAACCTGCTCAAGCCCCGGGAGGGCAGCCAGTGGGAAACCGGCATCAAGTCCTCGCTGCGTGACGGCCTGCTCAACACCCGGGCGACCCTCTTCCTGATGAAGGACGACAACATCGCGGCCCAGGCCTACGACGATCAGGGCATTGCCATCACCAACACCTACTGGGCCACCGGCAAGGTGGAGACGCAAGGGGTCGAGCTGGAGGCGAGCGGCTATCTCAGCCAGAACTGGATGGTGATGGCCGGCTATACCTTCACCGACATCGAGGAGAAGGCCGGGGATCACAACCCGAAATTCGACACCATCCCCCGTCATGCCCTCTCACTCTGGACCGACTACCACCTGGCCGACTGGGTGCAGGGGCTGCACCTCGGGGCCGGGATGACGGCGGTGAGCGACTACGGCTTCAACCAGAAGGGGGTCGAGACCCATCAGGGGGGCTATGCCCTGTTCGATGCGGCGGTGCGTTACGAGATCAACGACAGGATGCAGGCGACCCTGAACCTCTACAACCTGCTCGACCGGGAGTACTTCTACCGGGTCGGCTCCACCAGCACCTTCAACATGTACGGCGAGCCGGCGAACCTGATGGCAGGCTTCACCTACAAGCTGTAACGACCGACGACAGCAGGGTCTGCGGGCCCTGCTGCCGTCTCTGTGCGCCGCCCTACGGGGGATCCCCAAGGTTGGCGACACAATTCTGGTTCATCCCATGACAAGACTCATCATCCTGCTGCTCACCATGATCACATTCTCTTCTGCCCAGGCAGACATGCTCCACTATGCCCAGCGCTTCACCCACCATTCGGCCCTGCTGGGGGAGACGCGGCAATACAGCGTCTCCCTGCCCCAGGAATATGAACGCGAGCCCGGGGCTCGGTTCCCCGTGCTCTATCTGCTCGACGGGGAGAAGAGCCTGCTGGAGGTTGTCGGCATCACCCGGGCCCTGCGGGCCGGGCTCAATCCGGCTATCCCCCCCCTCATCATCGTCGCGGTCCACAACACCGACCGGATGCGGGATTACACCCCGAGCCACACCATGACCTTGCCAAATGGGGCACCGGCGGGGCCCGGCTATGCCGTGACGGGGGGCGGGCCCCGGTTCCTGCGCTATCTGAGTGAGGAGCTGCGCCCCCTCATCGAGGAGAGGTTTCGGACCCGGGCGCCGGCCCTGCTGGTGGGCCACTCCCTCGGCGGCCTGCTGGCGCTCGATGCACAGGCGCAAGATAGCGGCCAGTTCCAGGGAGTGATCGCCATCGACGCCAGCCTCTGGTTCGACTATCCCCGCAATTACGAGCGCATCGCGTCGGAGTTGACCGGGCCGCTCAAGCACGCCTCCTCGCTGTTCATGGCGGTGGCCAACAACCCCTTCACCCCGGGATTCGGGCGCTCGGCGTTTCACCGGGATCGCCTGCAGCAGTTTGCGCGGCAGGTGGTGGCAGCGCCCGGCGCAAACCTGCACGTCACCAGCCGCTACTTCGAGGAGGAGGATCACCACAGCGTCTACCACCCCGCCGTCTATCAGGGACTCCAGTGGCTGTTTCAGGGCTACCGGCTGGATCTGGCGCCCGGGCACTTCAGTCGACAGGGGGTGATCGCCCGCTTTGATGCCCTGAACCGCCACCTCGGCAGCGCACTGCGCCCGGAGCTGGGGAGCCTGCGGGACATCAGGGAGAAGGCCGTGCGCTGGCCGCAGATGGCGATCCCCGTGGACGAGGCCGATGCCCTGCTGGCCCACTACTACGGGTCGAAGCCGTGAAAGCCGATATTTTTGCCTGTGTCTGGAATCGTCACAACGGCGCCGGAGACGGGTGTCGGTTCGGCGCCATCCCTGGGTAGACTGCCGAAACGAGGGGCTCCGGGTCGGTGCCCCGACAGAGGCAGGGAGTGAACGATGGCGGTTGCAGGAAAGAGGGGAGGCATGCTGGCTCTGTGGTGCGGCGCACTCCTGATGTCGGGGTGCAGTGGGTTTGCGCCTGCGCCCATTCCCGTCACCTATCTGAGTCAGGATCCGCCCCCAGGCAGGCTGCCCCTTGGGGAGACCGCCTATGTGGATGACGGTCGCTGCCCACCCGGGCAGGTCAAGCGGCTCATCGGCGGGGACGCGAAGCACAATGTGCCAAGAAAGGTGGAGTGTGTGGCAAGACCGCAATGATGATGAGATTTTCACAGCCTGAAACATCCAAGAAAGAGCCCTGAGGCAGTCGCCTTGGGGCTCTTTTCGTCTGGCTGGCCTGGTCGGTGTGATGCCGCAGCGGGCTAGAAGGCATCTCCAGGGACCCGCACCCAGCCTTCCATCAGGATGCGGGCGGAGCGGGACATCACCGCCTTGGTGACCGTCCACTGTCCCGCTACCTGCTCTGCCTGGGCTCCGACGCTCAGGGTGCCGGAGGGGTGACCAAAGCGCACCGCTTCGCGCTCGCCGCCCCCGGCGGCCAGATTGACGAGGGTGCCGGGAATGGCCGCCGCCGTGCCGATGGCCACGGCGCAGGTGCCCATCATGGCGTGGTGTAGCTTGCCCATGGAGAGGGCCCGCACCAGCAGATCGATCTCGCCGGCAATAATCTCCTTGCCGCTGGCGGTGCGGTAATCCTTGGCGGGTGCGACGAAGGCAATTTTCGGGGTGTGCTGGCGAGTGGCCGCCTCTTCGGGGCGCTTGATGAGCCCCATGCGCAGGGCACCGGCAACCCGGATCGCCTCGAAACGGGCGAGCGCTTGCGGGTCTGTGTTGATCGCCTCGCGCAGCTCGGTGCCCTCATAACCAATGTCCTCGGCGTTGACGAACACCGTGGGGATGCCTGCGCTGATCAGGGTGGCTTTCAGTACGCCGCTCTTTACAACAGACGCGGGTACCTCCAGATCGTCCACCAGATTGCCGGTGGGGAAGAGGGCGCCGCCGTCTTCACCCTCGTCGGACGGGTCGAGAAACTCCAGCACGATCTCGGCGGCGGGGAAGGTCACCCCGTCCAGCTCGAAATCGCCTGTCTCCTGCACCTGGCCGTTTGTCACCGGCACGTGGGCGAGGATGGTCTTGCCGATATTGGCCTGCCAGATCCGCACCACGCAGGTGCCGTTGTCCGGGATGCGGGCGGGATCCACCAGGCCCGCGTGGATGGCGAAGGCGCCGGCGCCGGTGGAGAGGTTGCCGCAGTTGCCGCTCCAGTCGACGAACGCCTTGTCGATGGCGACCTGGCCGTAGAGGTAGTCCACATCGTGATCGGGTTGCTGGCTTTTGGAGAGGATCACGCACTTGGCTGTGGAGGAGGTGGCCCCCCCCATGCCGTCCATGTGGGCGCCGTAGGGGTCGGGGCTGCCGATGACCCGCAGGAAGAGGGCATCCCGTGCCGGGCCCGGCTGCTGGCAGCGCTCGGGCAGGTCAGATAAGCGAAAGAAGACCCCCTTGCTGGTGCCGCCACGAAGGTAGGTGGCCGGGATTTTTACTTGTGGTATGTGGGCCATAGAGAGTGTCCTGAAAAGAGTCATAGATCCTGCTCCCTCTGGGAGAAGGTGCCCGAAGGGCGGATGAGGGGGATTTCCCCTCACCCCAACCCTCTCTCAAAGGGAGAGGGTGCTTTATGCCTTCCCCTTTTTCAAAGGGGTGGAGCGGGGTTGCGATTTAGCTCACGGCCTTTTGCGCGGTCGACGCCAGGAAGTCCTGGGCGAAGCGTTGCAGCACGCCGCCCGCCTCATAGACCGAGACCTCCTCGGCGGTGTCGAGGCGGCAGGTCATGGGCACCTGGATCACTTCGCCGCTGCGACGGCGGATCACCAGAGTGAGATCGGTGCGCGGCTGGCGTGCTCCCACCACGTCATAGGTCTCGGTGCCATCGAGGCCCAGCGTGAGGCGGGTGGTGCCCGGTTTGAACTCGAGCGGCAGCACCCCCATGCCGATGAGGTTGGTGCGGTGAATGCGCTCGAAGCCTTCCGCCGCGATCACCTCCACCCCGGCAAGGCGTACCCCCTTGGCCGCCCAGTCCCGGGACGAGCCCTGACCGTAGTCGGCACCGGCCACGATGATGAGGGGCTGCTTGCGTGCCATGTAGGTCTCGATGGCTTCCCACATCCGCATCACTTTGCCATCCGGCTCGACGCGGGCGAGGGACCCCTTCTGCACCACGCCGTTCACCACCGCCATCTCGTTGACCAGCTGGGGGTTGGCGAAGGTGGCGCGCTGGGCGGTCAGGTGATCGCCGCGGTGGGTGGCGTAGGAGTTGAAGTCCTCCTCCGGCAGGCCCATCTTCGCCAGGTATTCCCCCGCCGCGCTGCCGGGCAGGATGGCGTTGGAAGGGGAGAGGTGGTCTGTGGTGATGTTGTCCGGCAACAGCGCCAGGGGCCGCATGCCGCGCAGGGTGCGCTCGCCCGCCAGTGCCCCCTCCCAGTAAGGCGGGCGACGGATATAGGTGCTTTGCGCACGCCAGTCGTACAGGGGCGTCACCTTGGGACCCTGATCCTCTTCCTGGGTGAACATGGGGATATAGACCTGGCGGAACTGGGACGGCTTGACCGACGCCTTGACCACGGCGTCGATCTCTTCATCAGACGGCCAGATATCCTTGAGGCGAATTTCCTTGCCGTCCACCACCCCCAGCACATCTTTTTCAATGTCGAAGCGGATGGTGCCAGCGATGGCGTAGGCCACCACCAGGGGGGGCGAGGCGAGAAACGCCTGCTTGGCATAGGGATGGATGCGACCGTCGAAGTTGCGATTGCCCGAGAGCACCGCCGTGGCGTAGAGGTCCCGCTCGATGATCTCCTGCTGGATGGCGGGATCCAGGGCACCGGACATGCCGTTGCAGGTGGTGCAGGCAAACGCCACGACGCCGAAGCCGAGCTGTGCCAGCTCATCCATCAGCCCCGCCTCTTTCAGGTAAAGCGCGACCGTCTTGGAGCCGGGGGCGAGGGAGGATTTGACCCAGGGCTTGCGCATCAGGCCGAGCCGGTTGGCGTTGCGGGCCAACAGGCCTGCGGCAATCACGTTGCGCGGGTTGCTGGTGTTGGTGCAACTGGTGATGGCGGCGATGATGACGGCGCCATCGGGCAAGAGGCCGTCAGCCTCCTGGGCACGAGCCTTGTCCAGGTCCACCGCGATTCCGCGCTCGGCCAATGCCGATACCGGCAGGCGGCGATGGGGATTGGAGGGGCCCGCCAGGGTGCGCACCACGCTCGACAAGTCAAAGTGCAGCACCCGCTCGTACTGGGCGCCCGCCAGGGCATCGGCCCAGAGACCGGCCTCCCTGGCATAGGTTTCCACCAGCCTGACCTGCTCGTCGTCACGGCCGGTGAGCTTGAGGTAGTCGAGGGTCTGCTGGTCGATGAAGAACATGGCCGCGGTAGCGCCATACTCCGGCGCCATGTTGGAGATGGTGGCCCGATCGCCGAGGGTGAGGGCGGCGGCGCCCTCGCCACGAAACTCCAGGTAGGCGCCGACTACCTTCTGCTGGCGCAGGAATTCGGTGAGCGACAGCACCAGGTCCGTGGCGGTGATGCCGGGCTGCGGCTTACCGGAGAGCTCCACGCCGACGATCGAAGGCAGCCGCATCCAGGAGGCGCGCCCCAGCATCACGTTCTCGGCTTCCAGCCCGCCCACCCCCACCGCGATGACGCCGAGGGCATCCACGTGGGGGGTGTGGCTGTCGGTACCGACGCAGGTGTCCGGGTAGGCAATACCGCGGTCCGCGTGGATGACAGGGGACATCTTCTCCAGGTTGATCTGGTGCATGATGCCGTTGCCGGGCGGGATCACCTCGATGTTCTTGAACGCCTGCTTGGTCCAGTCGATGAAGTGGAAGCGATCCTCGTTGCGGCGATCCTCGATGGCGCGGTTCTTCTCGAACGCTTGCGGGTCAAAGCCGCCGCACTCAACGGCGAGGGAATGGTCGACGATGAGCTGCACCGGCACCACAGGGTTCACCAGGGCGGGATCGCCACCCTGCTCGGCGATGGCGTCGCGAAGGCCCGCCAGATCCACCAGGGCGGTCTGCCCCAGGATGTCGTGGCACACCACCCGCGCCGGGAACCAGGGAAAGTCGCGATCGCGCTTGTTGTGCACTATCTGGCCGAGGCACTCGCCGAGGATGGCCGGATCGCATTTGCGAACCAGGTTCTCGGCATGGACGCGGGCGGTGTAGGAGAGCCTGTCCCAGGCGCCGGGGGCGATGGCGTTGACCGCCTCCCGGGCGTCGAAGTAGTCGAGCTGTGTGCCGGGCAGGGGCTTGCGATATTGCGTGTTGATCATCACTTGCGCTCCTTGAGCGGCACGAACTGGAGATCTTCCGGGCCGACGTAGTTGGCGCTCGGGCGGATGATCTTGCCGTCGATGCGCTGCTCGATGACGTGGGCCGACCAGCCTGAGGTGCGGGCGATGACGAACAGCGGGGTGAACATGGCGGTGGGCACCCCCATCATGTGGTAGCTGACGGCACTGAACCAGTCGAGGTTCGGGAACATCTTCTTGGCCTCCCACATGGTGGATTCCAGCCGCTCGGCGATATCGAACATCTTGGTGTTGTGCTGCTCCTGGCTGAGGGCGCGCGCCACCTCCTTGATCACCTTGTTTCGCGGATCGGAGACGGTGTAGACCGGGTGGCCGAAGCCGATGACCACCTCTTTTTTCTCGACCCGGGCGCGAATGTCGGCCTCCGCCTCGTCCGGATTCTCGTAGCGCTTCTGGATCTCGAAGGCCACCTCGTTGGCGCCGCCGTGCTTGGGCCCGCGCAGGGCACCGATGGCTCCCGTGATGCAGGAGTACATGTCCGAGCCGGTGCCGGCGATGACGCGGCCGGTGAAGGTGGAGGCGTTGAACTCGTGCTCGGCGTAGAGGATGAGAGAGGTGTGCATGGCGCGAACCCAGGAGTCGCGTGGCTTGTGCCCGTGCAGCAGGTGGAGGAAGTGGCCGCCGATGGAGTCGTCGTCGGTCTCCACATGGATGCGCTTGCCGTTGTGACTGAAGTGGTACCAGTAGAGCAACACGGAGCCGAGACAGGCCATCAGCTTGTCGGCGATGTCCCGGGCGCCCGGGTGGTTGTGATCGTCCTTCTCCGGCGACAGGCACCCCAGCACGGAGACGGCGGTGCGCATCACGTCCATGGGGTGGGCAGAGGGAGGCAACTGCTCCAGGGCGGTCCTGACCCCGGTGGGCAGGCCGCGCAGGGCCTTGAGCTTGGCCTTGTAGGCGGCGAGCTCCGCCACATTGGGCAGATGGCCGTGCACCAGCAGGTGGGCTATCTCTTCAAACTCGCAGCTGGTGGCCACGTCCAGGATGTCGTAGCCACGGTAGTGCAGGTCGTTGCCGGAGAGGCCGACGGTGCACAGGGCGGTGTTGCCGGCGGCGCTGCCGGAGAGGGCGACGGATTTCTTCGGCTTGAAGCCGGTGGTTTCGGGCAGGGCGCTCATCACATGTTTCCTCATTCAGTCCGTTGATGCGCCAGCCGCCAGCATAAGGCGGCCGGTCGCCGTCTTATTCCTTGGTCGACAGATCCTGGGTGAACAGCCTGTCCAGGGTCTGCTCGTAGTGGTGGTAACCGAGAAAATCGTAGAGGGACTCCCGGGTCTGCATGGTGTCGACCACGGCGCGCTGGTGGCCGTCACGGCGAAGCGTCTGATAGACGTTGAGGGCGGCCTGGTTGGCGGCGCGGGCGGCGCTCAGGGGGTAGAGCACCATGTCCACGCCGTGGGCGGCGAGCGCCTCCTTGTCAAACAGCGCGGTCTTGCCGAACTCGGTCATGTTGGCGAGGATCGGCACCCCGGCCGCCTGCCTGAAACGGTCGTACTGCTCGAGCTCGGTGACCGCCTCGGCGAAGATCATGTCGGCACCGGCCTCCACATAGGCGGCGGCCCGCTCCAGGGCCGAGCCCAGTCCTTCCACCGCCAGGGCGTCGGTGCGGGCCATGATGACGAAATGTTCGTCCTGGCGGGCATCCACCGCGGCCTTGATCCTGTCCACCATCTCGGTGACGCTGACCACGGCCTTGTTGGGCCTGTGACCGCAGCGCTTCTGGGCCACCTGATCTTCCATGTGGACGGCGGCCACACCGCCACGCTCGAAAGCGCGGATGGTGCGGGCGATGTTGAAGGCACCTCCCCAGCCGGTGTCGATGTCCACCAGGAGTGGCACCTGGGTGGCAGCCGTGATGCGTTCGGCGTCGATGAGCACGTCATTCATGGAAGTCATGCCGAGATCCGGCAGGCCATAGGAGGCGTTCGCCACCCCGGCGCCGGAGAGATAGAGGGCCTGGAAGCCGCTGCGCTCTGCCATTAGCGCCATGTAGGCATTGATGGTGCCGACAATCTGCAGGGGCTTTTCGTTGGCCAGGGCCGTGCGAAAACGCCTGCCGGCCGAGGGGGAGAGGTTGGACATGGTGACTCCTTTCATGGGGTGCGTGTCTGCTGGATGTGTAGGGTGAACGGCATTATCTCATACTACGTTTACGTTAACGTCAATTATGCTTAGGTCCAAGGTCGTATCAAGTGTGCTCTCCTCTGACGGCCTCCTGGCAACGCCAGCACCACAGACTCGTTGGAACCATTTTTTGGTGTGATGCATCGTGTGGGAGAGAGGTGAACCTGGGAAAATGCCGAGTGTTTTTTGGCCAAACCTGGGCTTTTGGGGTCAAAATCTTGCGCGGCGTCAAACAGGATGCAAATTGTGTCTCAGCCATCCTCCCCGACTGGGTCTCTGCGTTGCTTGCCCGTAGGCGTTTGGCTACGCTCAGTGGGTGATCAAACAAGGGGTGTGCGCCATGAAGAAAAGCCAGGTTCATCTCATCGACGAAGAGGTGGATTTTCCTGCCAATGAACAGCTGGTCTCCACTACGGACCTGCAGGGTGTGATCACCTATGCCAATGATCACTTCTGCCGGGTAGCGGGGTACAGCCGGGCCGAGCTCATCGGCCAGCACCACAACATGGTTCGCCACCCGGACATGCCCAAGGCCGCCTTTGCTGACCTCTGGGGCAAGCTCAAGCAGGGCAAACCCTGGCGCGGCATGGTGAAAAACCGCTGCAAGGATGGGCGTTACTATTGGGTGGATGCCTATGTCACCCCTATCTTCGAGCAGGGGCGGATCAATGGCTACCAGTCGGTCCGCAGTCGCGCCGCGCCGGAGATGAAAGCCGTGGCCGGGCGCACCTATGCCAGATTGAAGAGCGTGGAGCGGGGGGAGCGAAAGGGCGGATTGAGCCTGCGCCCGATGCGCCACGGGCTGGCCATCATCGGTGTCTTGCTGATGCTGGCAGGGGGGGCCTATCTGATGGGGCCCTGGGGGCCGTTGTTCACCCTGTTGCCTCTCTTGTGGCTGGCCCTGATCTATCGTGACACCCTCATCACTACCCCCCGTTATCTGCGACAGCTCGCGGACGAATATGACAGCCTGACCCGGCTCATCTATTCGGGGGAGGATGCCAGTGCCATTGCAGACTTCCACATCAAGCTGTTGCAGGCCAGGATCCGCACCGTCCTTGGACGAGTGGACGATGCGACCCTCTCCCTGCAGGATCTCGCGGTGCATCTGAAAACAGCCTCCAGCGAGGCGAGCGCCGACATCGCCGAACAGGATATCCAGACCCAGCAGGTGGCGACGGCCATCACCGAGATGGCGGCGACAGCCCACGAGATTGCCCGCAATATCCTGGAGACGGACAACCAAATAGCCCAGGCCAAGGCGCACTGCCAACACACCGATCAGCAGTTGGAAGATACCCAGCACAGGGTGACGGAGCTGGCCACCCAGGCAGAGCATGCCTTCACGGCCGCCGTGGCACTGGCGGAGGAGTCGGACCGCATCGGTGTGCTGATGAGCGAGATCCAGGGCATTGCGGATCAGACCAATCTGCTGGCGCTCAACGCCGCCATCGAGGCGGCGCGGGCAGGGGAGCAGGGGCGAGGCTTTGCGGTGGTGGCGGACGAGGTGCGAACCCTCTCCACGCGCACCCACAAGGCGACCGAGCAGATCCAGAGCAGCATAGGCCAGATCCAGCGTACCCTGAACGGCTGGAAGGGAATGATGCAGCAGAACCTGCAACAGACCCAATCCTGCGTGACCCTGACCCGCCAGGGATCAGAGAGCCTGCATCAGGTGCTGGCGGAAATAGAACGGGTGGTGGACCTCTCGGCCCAGATCTCGACGGCGGCAGAGGAGCAGCAGGTGGTGGTGGAGGACATCAGCCGCAACGTCAACGCCATCTCCCAGCACTCCCACACCAACAGCAACAAGATGCAGGACATGGACGCCTCGAGCGACATCCTGCTCACCAAGGCTCGCCAGCTCAAATCCCTGGGGCAGACCTTCGGGTAAGAGCGGTCAGACTCATGCAATGCAGGAAGGCCACCCCTGGGGTGGCCTTCCTGTTTATTGGTTTCATGGGGGTATCGGCTCTGTGTGCCGGGAGATGAACCAGTCAGCCGGACTGCTCCGCCAGCGTGATGACGCGGCCACCCTTGTCACAATACATGGCCCTGTCGGCCTGGATGAGCCACTGCTCCGGGCTCCAGTCATGCTGGTAGTGGCTGACGCCGATGCTGATGCCCACCTGCATCGGCTGGTCATTGACCACGAAGGGGGTCTGCATGGCCTGGCGGATCACGGCGGTGACCTCCTCTGCCTGACGGATATCGTAGCCCGGCAGCAGCAGGATGAACTCGTCCCCTGCCAAGCGGGCAAAATAGCACTGGTGGCCGATGGCGTCGTGGATCCGTCGGGCCAGTTGGCAGAGGATGGCATCCCCCTGGCTGTGGCCGAAGTTGTCGTTGATGCGCTTGAAGTCATTGAGATCGCAAAACAGCAGGCAGCCAGGATTGTCGCTTTGCACCTGGTGTTTCAACTGCTCCATCAGGCTCAGTCGATTGGGCAGCCCGGTAAGGGGATCGAGGCGGGCCAGTTGCAGTATCTCCTGCTCTCGCTGTTTGCGCAGGGCCACTTCCTGGTTGAGCCGCTTGTTGCTCATCAGAAGATAGAGGGAGAGCAGCAGGATGAGACCACCAACCCCCAGGCTCAGCAGGAACCATGGACGCCAGAAGCTCCACTGTTCTGAGGGAACCTGATAGAGAAAACGGGTCAGGGAGACCGGTTTGGCAAGGAGGCCTATCTCCACCAGCTGCTGCATGATGTGAGCGAAGCGATCCGGATTCATATACCCGATCTCCACATAGAGCGGCTGGATCATCTCCTTGCTCATCTGCAACTCTTATTCCATGTGGGCCTGACTGCGGTTGACGCCATACTCTGTGCGCAGCAGGGCGATGGCTTCCTCGGGGTGGGTGAGGGCATAGCGCCATCCCTTGAGGCTGGCTGCACGAAAACGTGCCACCCGCTCCGGATTAAGCCGCTCCTGTGCCTGGGTGGTGAAGAGAATGTCGCTGTAGAAATCGATGCCGTAGTTGCGAGGGTTGATGACGGACACCGAGATGCCGCGCTCTTCCAGATAGAAGGGCTCATTGCTCAGATAGGCGTTGAAGATGTCTATCCGGCCGGCGATCAGATCGTCGATGTTGACCGAAGTGGGTACCGGGATGAGCTGGCGCTCGTGAAGCCCCTGATAGTAGAGGGTGGCCAGCAGTTCGGCATCCTGATGACCCGGAAACATCATGATCCGTTTGCCACGCATGTCCGCAACGGTGAGAATGCCGCTGTCGCGGCGTGCCAGGAAGATGGAGGGAGAGTGCTGGTAGACGCTGGCCAGCGCCAGCAGCGGCTTGCCCTGGGCGTAGTGGGTCAGCACCTCGGTGTTGCCGACGCCAAAGTCGGCGCGTCCGGCCAGCACCTCCTGAACCGGACTTATTCCCTTGCCACCTGGCCTTATCTCGACATCCAGACCGGCGTCGGCGTAATACCCCTTGGCCTTGGCCATGTGATAGCCCACAAACTGGGGCTGATGCAGCCAGCGCAACTGCAATACCACCTTCTCCGGCAGATCACGTGTCCGTTCACTGGCCTGGAGGGGCGAGAAGCAAGTGATGCCAAGCAACAACAGCCAAAACAGGCATTTTTTCATTCGTGCGATTCTTGTGCTGAGGGTCCATGAAGATGGCCTGCAGGCCTGCATTCAAGTTGTTAACAAATAACATTCTAAAGGGTTATACATGTACCGGATACAATTGCAGCACAAAGATTTCATGGTGATCAACAAGCGTCCGGGCATTGGCATGCACGATGATGCCGGCGAGCCGGGTCTCGTCAATCGGGTCAGAATGGATACCGGTCTTGACCTCTATCCGGTCCATCGACTGGACAAGATGACCTCTGGGTTGGTGCTGCTGGCCCGCACCCCCGAAGCGAATCGCGCCCTCAGCATGGCTTTCGCGGCGCGGGAAGTGAGCAAGCAGTATCTGGCCCTCTCCGATCGCAAGCCGAAGAAGAAGCAGGGCTGGGTGAAGGGGGACATGGAGAAAGGGCGAGGCGGCAGCTGGATGCTGAGCCGCACCCAGGATAACCCGGCCATCAGCTGGTTCGACTCCGTTTCGGTGCGCGAGGGGCTGCGCCTTTATCGCATCAAGCCCCGGACCGGCAAGACCCATCAGATCCGGGTGGCCTTGAAGAGCGTGGGAGCCCCCATCCTCGGGGATGAGCGTTACGGCGGCACGGTGGCGGATCGCGGTTATCTGCACGCCTGGCGCCTCGCCTTCACCCTGGCAGGTGAGAGTTTCGATCTCGTCTGTCCGCCCGATGAGGGGACACTGTTCCTCCTGCCCGAGTTGCATGCCGCCATCGCAGAACTCACCGAATGAGCGCTGCAACTGCGAGTGTCTCAGCCCGCGGCTGGATCCTGGCCGACTTCGATGACACCCTGGCGCCGGATGACAGCCATGCAGGGTTGCTGCGTTTCATCTTGCGCCGCCGTATCTGGCCGCTGCTGCTGTGGCCACTGATGGCGTTCGGTGCCGTGATCTATCTGCTGCCAGGTCAGCGCAGTCGCGGCATTGCACTCATCTGGTGGGCCATCACCCTCGGGCTATCCCCCCTGGCCTGGCGCGCCCTGGTACGGCAGTACAGCCTGACCCGGCCCGGTCTGTATCGGGAGGCGCGAGCCCTCTTGATGGGAGAGGGGCACCGCTGCTGGGTCATCTCCGCGAGCCCCCGCGCCCTGGTACGAGCCCAGCTCCATCGTCAACTGCCAAGGCTCCCCCATCGCATTCTGGGCTCACGCATGCACTATCGCCTCGGTGGCCTGGTGCCGCGTTGTTATTGCCACGGCAGGCACAAGTTGCAGCCCGAGCTCCTCACCCTGGACGCCGTGCTCACCCTGAGCGACAGCCTGCACGATCTGCCGCTGCTGGCGTTGGGGGAAGAGGCCTGGCTCATCAATCCGACGCGCCGCCGTCTGCAACTGGCGCGGGCCCGCTTGCCCCACCTCAGGGTGAAAACCTGGCACCTGTAAGGCAAAGCTGACAGCCTTGTGGGGCGCCAAGGAGCGCAGCGCAAGGCTGTGACATGGTTGTCACACTTAATTTACATTTTTTTGCCGCAGATCCCCGCCAAACTATCTGAACGCCGCCCCTTCTCATTCCCTGCGCTCGCCACTCTAATGAAACAAGTTGTTAACAAAGCCGTGCGGGCTGCCTGTCGAGCCCTTGCGGCGTGAACCGTTTCGTTATCAGTTCATCGCAAGGAGCGCATTATGACCACCCCTTCTTCCCGTACTCACACCATCAACCCCCTTGGCACCGACGGGTTTGAGTTCGTCGAGTACACGGCGCCGGATCTCAAGGGCATTGCGGCTCTCAAGGCGCTGTTCGTCTCACTGGGCTTTGCCGAAGTGGCCAAGCACAGGCACAAGCAGTGCTGGCTCTATCGCCAGGGGGACATCAACTTCGTGGTCAATGCCGAGCCCCACTCCCAGGCGGAGGAGTTTGCCCGGGCCCATGGTCCGAGCGTGTGCGGCATGGCGTTTCGGGTGAGCGATGCCGGCCGCGCCCAGCAGTACGCCATCGGCCAGGGGGCCAAGCCGTTTGTGGGCAAAATCGGCCCCATGGAGCTCAACATCCCCGCCATCTACGGCATCGGCGAGAGCACCCTCTCCTTTGTCGATCGCTATGGCGAGCGGGGCTCCATCTATGACGTGGACTTTATCTTCTACCCCGACTGGCAGGCCCGCATGGCCGAGGTGGACGCGGGGCTCTATGAGATCGACCACCTGACCCACAACGTCCATCGCGGCAACATGAACCTCTGGTCGAATTTCTACGAGCGGATCGGCAACTTCCGGGAAATCCGCTACTTCGACATCGAGGGCAAGCTGACCGGATTGCACTCGCGCGCCATGACGGCCCCTTGCGGCAAAATTCGCATTCCCATCAACGAGTCGGCGGACGACAAGTCCCAGATAGAGGAGTACCTGCGTCAGTACAAGGGGGAGGGGATCCAGCACATCGCGCTCGCCTCTGCCGACATCTATCACACCATCCGCACGCTCAGAGGGCGGGGAACCGGCTTCATGCCGACGCCGGACACCTACTACGAGAAGGTGGACAGCCGGGTCGCGGGTCATCAGGAGGATCTGGCGGCGCTGAAGGCGCTGCGCATCCTCATCGACGGCTCGCCGACGAAGGACGGCATCCTGCTGCAGATCTTCACCGACACCGTCATCGGTCCCGTGTTCTTCGAGATCATCCAGCGCAAGGGCAACGAGGGCTTTGGTGAGGGCAACTTCCAGGCATTGTTCGAATCCATCGAGCTGGATCAGATCCGCCGTGGCGTGCTGGACGGATCCACGCAAGGGGAGGTGAACAGTGCCGCGCAGGACCAGAAAAACGGAGAACCGAGCGATGCGTAACTGGATAAGCTTCCCCCATCGGGAGGGAACCCACTCCCGCCAGGCCCATGCCGATCTGCCGGAGCAGGCCATCTATGAGCGCGAGCTGGGGCGCTCGGGCTTCTTCGGTCCGGCCACCCACATGCACCACAAGCATGCTCCCACCGACTGGGTCAACTGGGAAGGGCCGCTTCGGCCACGGGCGTTTGACTTGAACGATCTGCAGGAGGAGGTGAGCTCCCTCTCCCCCTGGGTGATGCCGGATATTCTCAGCAACCCCCACTGCCGCTACCGCATCTGGCGCCTGCATGAGCCCATGCCGTTTCTGGTGCGCAACGCCGATGGCGACGAGCTCCTGTTCATTCACGAGGGGAGCGGCGAGTTCTACTGCGACTACGGGCACCTCATCTTGAGAGATGGCGACTATGTGGTGATCCCCCGTGGCACCATGTGGCGCATCGAGCCCACCGCGCCCCTCTTCATCCTGATGATCGAGGCGACGGAAGACAGTTATCAGCTGCCGGACAAGGGACTGGTGGGCAATCACGCCATCTTCGATCCGGCGGCCCTGGACGTGCCCGCCATCAACGAGCGCTTCCTGGCCCAGCAGGATGAAAACCCCTGGTCGCTGCAGATCAAGCGCCACGATCAGGTCTCGGTCGTCACCTGGCCGTTCAACCCGCTGGATGCACAAGGGTGGCACGGGGACTTGTGCGTGGTGCGCCTCAACTGGCGGGATATCCGCCCGCTGATGAGCCACCGCTACCACCTGCCTCCCTCGGCCCACTCCACCTTCGTGGCGAGCCGTTTTGTCATCTGCACCTTCGTGCCGCGTCCCATCGAGAGCGACCCAGGTGCCCTGCGGGTGCCTTTCTACCACAGCAATGACGACTTCGACGAAGTGCTCTTCTACCACGCCGGGGACTTCTTCAGCCGGGACAACATCAAGCGGGGCATGGTCACCTTCCACCCTGCCGGCTTCACCCATGGTCCTCATCCCAAGGCCTTTGCGGCGGGGCTGGCCCATGCCAAGACCTTCACCGACGAGGTGGCGGTGATGCTCGACACCCGTGATGCCCTGGCCGTCGGCCCGATCTGCGAAGGGGTCGAACACCCCGGTTATGTCACCAGCTGGCAGCGTCCAGAGACGCTCGGCAAATAAGGAATTCGATATGAAATTGGCAACCCTGAACAATGGCAAGCGCGACGGCGCCCTGGTGGTGGTGAGCCGCGATCTGGCGCGCGCCGTCCATGTGACGACCATTGCCCCGACCCTG
Source organism: Aeromonas sp. TW 6 (assembly GCF_013168745.1). NCBI lineage: Bacteria > Pseudomonadati > Pseudomonadota > Gammaproteobacteria > Aeromonadales > Aeromonadaceae > Aeromonas > Aeromonas sp. TW 6. The sequence goes on from NZ_JABERS010000012.1 coordinate 54,017, forward strand.
CAGTCGGCCCTCGACCAGTGGGGCGAAGTGGCGCCGCAATTGGCGAAGGTTTATCAGCGACTCAACGAGGGCGCCTGCCCCGACGCCTTCCCCTTCGATGAGGAGGCGTGCCTCTCCCCGCTGCCTCGCGCCTACCAGTGGATTGACGGCAGTGCCTACGTCAATCACGTGGAGCTGGTGCGCAAGGCGCGCGGCGCCGACATGCCAGAAAGCTTCTGGCACGATCCCCTGATGTATCAGGGAGGCTCTGACAGCTTCCTGCCACCCCGTGGCCCCATCGTGATGGGCTCCGAGGAGTGGGGCATAGATTTTGAGTCGGAAGTGGCCGTCATCACCGACGACGTGCCCATGGGCACCCGTTCGCAGGGGGCGGCGAGTCACATCAAGCTCTTGATGCTGGTCAACGACGTGAGCCTGCGCAACCTCATCCCCGGGGAGCTTGCCAAGGGCTTCGGCTTCTTCCAGTCCAAGCCCTCCAGCAGCTTCTCGCCGGTGGCCATCACCCCGGACGAGCTGGGGGATGACTGGCGCGATGGCAAGGTCCACCTGCCCCTGGTGACCCACCTCAACGGCGCCCTGTTCGGGCAGCCCGACGCTGGGGTGGACATGACCTTCACCTTCCATGAGCTGATTGCCCATGCCGCCAAGACAAGGCCGCTCGGGGCGGGCTGCATCATCGGCTCGGGCACCGTCTCCAACTACGACAGAAGCCGGGGATCCTCCTGCCTTGCCGAGCGGCGGATGCTGGAAATTATCGAGTCAGGTCAAGCCACTACACCCTTTCTGCGCTTTGGTGATACAGTGTCCATCGCGATGCAGGATCGCAACGGGATGAGTCTGTTTGGCACCATTTTGCAGCGGGTCACGCAAGCAACGGCCGAGCGGGCGAGCTAGGAGAGCCCGACCCCGGGAGGGGCGGGCGACACGGCAGGTGGCAGACACCTGCCACCACAGGGACACACTATGCTGCAGTTGTTTGGATATTGGCGCTCATCGGCCAGCTTTCGCGTGCGTTTGGTACTGCAACTCAAGGGGCTCGATTATGAGCAGCACCCGGTCAACTTGCGGCAGGGTGAGCAGAAGGAGAAGGCCTACCGCCGGGTCAATCCCCAGGGGCTGGTGCCGTTTCTCGTGGACGATGACGTGCATCTGGGTCAGTCGGTGGCCATCATGGAGTACCTCGACGAGACCTATCCCGCCTACCCCCTGATGCCCTCCGCCCCCATCGAGCGCGCCCGGGTGCGCCAGATAGTCAACATGATCGCCTGTGACACCCACCCCCTCAACAACCTGCGCGTGCTGCACTACTTGGAGCAGGAGTTGGGGCAGAGCAAGATGGCGCGGGATGCCTGGTATCGCCACTGGATAGACGAGACCTTCACCGCGCTGGAGCAGCTTCTCATGACCACCGCCGGCATCTATTGCGTGGGCAATGAGGTTACCCTGGCGGACTGCATGCTGGTGCCCCAGGTCTACAACGCCCGCCGCTTCGACATGACCCTGGATGACTACCCCACCATTGCGCGCATCGTCGCCAACTGCGAGCAGTTGCAGGCCTTTATCAAGGCCGCCCCCGCCAATCAGCCGGATGCCCAGCCCTGAAGCTGTGCAGACCGGACCAGCGGGTTGGCCCGGTCTGCTGTCTCTTTCCTTGCCCGAGTTATCTTGCTCGCCTCAGGGCGTGCCATTGGCCCCATAGCGTCGAAACCCCGGCCGCTCTTTCAGTCGCAGGTAGTAGTCGTCCACGGTGGGTAGCGACGGGCGATCATAGGGCGTCTCCAGCCAGCGGTTGACTGACAGCCCGATGGGAATGTCTGCCAGCGAGAAGTGCGGACCGGCCACATATCCTCCGGTTGTTTGAAGCTGTCTCTCCAGGATCTCCATGCAGTGAGACCACTGCAGGCAAGCTGCGTGAAGGGCCTGATGGTCTTGATGCTGGGGGGAGCGCCTCACCAGCGACAGGAAGGCGTAGCGCCAGGCGGTGTTCAAGTCCGATGCCTGCCAGTCAATCCATTGATCGACCCGAGCCCTGGCTCTCGCCTCGGCGGGATAGAGTGCATTGGCACCATGGCGCGTCGCCAGGTAGCGGATGATGGTGTTCGACTCCCACAGCGTAAAATCCTCATCCTGAATGACGGGCACCATGGCATTGGGGTTGAGTGCCAGAAACGCCGGGGTATCCGTGGGTTTGAAGCCGGATCCCCACTCCTCCAGTTCGAACGGGAGGGTCAGCTCGGCACAGGTCCACAGTACCTTGCGCACATTGATTGACGACGCCTTGCCCAGTATTCGCAACATCTTTTTCGTCCTTGTCCGGGGTGATGGATGGCCTGTTTGTCGCAGACATGCCACTTCCCTGTTTGCGTAGCCATCAGGGCCCTGCACTGTCACTGACCGTGCGGTGCCCTGTTTTATTGACTGGCGAGTCAGCCGTGGGTGGTCCTGGGCTGGAAATAGGCGATAAATTTGCCGAGTTTCTCCCCGTCGTAACTCTTCCCCTTCTCCAGCAGCCCGGTGTTGAAGGACTCGAGCAGCCTGCCCTTGGCATCCAGCACGTAGAAGTGGGGCACCCCCAGATACTCGGGGTAGGCTTTCAGGAAGGATTCATTCTTGTTCTGCTCGCTGACGTTCACCTTGACCACCACGAAGGTGCGGTTGAGCTGGCCGGCGAGATCGGGTTCCCGGTCCAGAAAGCGGTTCATCTCCTGGCACCAGCTGCACCATTCGCCCCCCACCAGCAGCAGGACTTTCTTGCCCTCGGCACTGGCCTTGGCGGTGGCGGCAGCGAGATCGCGGGCCGGATCCCGCGTCTCGTCATAACCCTGGCTGTAAGCGGGCAGGCTCTGACTCCAGAGGTGGTCGCCCGCGCAGGCGGCGCCATTGAAAAGGAGGGTGCCCAGTATCAGGGGCAGTAACAGTCGTTTCATGGTCTCTTCCTTGTGTCGTTATCTTTGCTTCCAGGCGCAGACAATGTGACACGAGGCGTTTCCTGCGCCAAGCCGCAAACAGGGAAGGGGAAGGCAAAAAGCGGCAATGGAATGGCAGAAAACAACAAAGCCCCTCGAGAGGGGCTTTGTATTCAGGTCAGGGGCGATCAGTAACCCTGCTGGTGGACATCCATCACGGCGCGACCGGAGGGGTCGGCCATCTCCTTGAACTTGGCATCCCACTCCAGCGCCGTCGGGGTGGAGCAGGCGACCGACTTGCCGTAGGGCACGGTGCGGGCGGCGGACTCCAGCGGGAAGTGCTCGTCGAAGATGGCGCGGTAGTAGTACGCCTCCTTGGTGAGCGGGGTATTGACGGGGAAGCGGAAGGCCGCGGCCTCGAACATCTGATCCGTCACCTCTTCCTCGACCATGGCTTTCAGGCTGTCAATCCACGAATAGCCCACACCGTCGGAGAACTGCTCCTTCTGGCGCCACGCCACTTCGTGGGGCAGCAGATCCTCGAAGGCTTCCCGCAGGATGTGCTTCTCGATCTTGCCCTTGCCGCACATCTTGTCGGCGGGATTGAGGCGCATCGCCACGTCCATGAACTCCTTGTCGAGGAAGGGCACGCGGCCTTCCACGCCCCAGGCAGCCATGGACTTGTTGGCCCGCAGGCAGTCATAGAGGTGCAGGGAGGCGAGCTTGCGCACGTTCTCCTCGTGGAACTCACGGGCGTTGGGGGCCTTGTGGAAGTAGAGGTAGCCGCCGAACAGCTCGTCGGAGCCCTCTCCCGACAGCACCATCTTGATGCCCATCGCCTTGATGTAGCGGGCCATCAGATACATGGGCGTGGAGGCGCGGATGGTGGTGACGTCATAGGTCTCGAGGTGATAGATGACGTCCCGCAGGGCATCCAGTCCTTCCTGCACGGTGAAGTGGATCTGGTGGTGGATGGTGCCCAGGTGATCGGCCACCTTGCGGGCGGCGGCGAGATCCGGTGACCCTTCCAGGCCGACGGCGAAGGAGTGCAGCTGGGGCCACCAGGCTTCGCTCTTGCCATCGTCTTCCACCCGGCGGGCGGCATAGAGCTTGGTGATGGCGGAGATGACGGACGAATCCAGACCACCGGAGAGCAGCACGCCATAGGGCACGTCGCACATCAGCTGGCGCTTGACCGCCGCTTCCAGGGCCGCTTTGAGCTCGGCCTTGTCGCTGACGTTGTGCTCGACCGGCGCGTATTCCATCCAGTCCCGTTTGTACCAAGTTTTAAGCTCGCCATCCTTGCTCCACAGGTAGTGTCCCGGCGGGAAGGTCTCGACGCTCTTGCACACGGGCACCAGGGCCTTCATCTCGGAGGCGACATAGAAGTTGCCGTGTTCGTCGCGGCCGGTATAGAGGGGGATGATCCCCATGTGGTCGCGACCAATCAGGTAGGCATCCTGCTCGGCGTCATAGAGGATGAAGGCGAAGATGCCGTTCAGATCGTCCAGAAACGCCGGGCCTTTCTCCTTGTAGAGGGCCAGCAGCACTTCACAGTCGGAGTGGGTCTGGAACTGGAAGTCGACCTTGAGGTTCTTCTCCAGCTCCTTGTGGTTGTAGATCTCGCCGTTGACGGCCAATACGTGCGTGCGCTCGGGGTTGTAGAGAGGCTGTGCGCCATTGCCCGGATCGACGATGGCCAGGCGCTCGTGCACCAGGATGGCCTTGTCGGAGCTGTAGACGCCGGACCAGTCAGGCCCGCGGTGACGCAGTCGCTTGGACATCTCCAGGGCCGATTTGCGCAGGGCAGTGGCGTCGGTCTTGATGTCCAGAATGCCGAAAATAGAACACATTGGCGGTAATCCTCTTGATTTTTATATGAGCCCCCCACGTTTGGGCTCGAAATTCCATTTACATTCCTCGCCAATCACAATGCCTAGCGGAAAACCCTTTTGCAAGCGGGAAAACCGCAGAAAATCATGCCGTAAGCGTCAAGTTGCGCCAGGGGATGGCGGCCGTCCGGCCGTCTGAAGAGAGAGGGTCAGGGTTGACGTGCGCGTCAAGTCGCGGCGGGTTCGAAGATCACATAGAGCTTGCGACAAGGGGTGAGGGTCTCCCACTGCCCGACAAAACCGGCGGGAATGACGAACTGATCCCCAGCTTTGAGGTGCAGCCGGTCGCCCTGCTCGTCGTGGATCACCGCTTCCCCTTCCAGCATCTGGCAGTATTCGTGTTCGGTATAGTGAACGGCCCAGCAGCCCGGCTCGCAAGCCCAGAAGCCCACGTGAAACTGCTGGCTCGGGTCGGAGTAGTGGTTCCATGCCGTCTGGCTCGGCGTTCCGGCCCTGATGCGCTCGGGGGGAGGCATCAGCGGGGTGGGGGAGACAGTGTGCTTGTCCAGCAGGATCCAGTCGTTCAGGCTCTTCATGGTGCGTCCTTGAGTGGCGAAGGAGCATCCTGCTCCCGTTTAGTTTGTTTAACGATGTTGCGCTTACGTTAAACGAAACGGGCCCCCTTTGCCAAGGGGGCCCGTGCAGGCTGAAGGCTACCGGAAGGGCGGCACCCGGGATCAGACGATGTCGATGTCCACCACGGAGTCGAAGATGTGGTTCGGTCGAAACGGCATGCGGTCGATGTCCGCCACCTTGCTCACCCCGGAGAGCACCAGCACCGTCTCGAGACCGGCCTGGAAGCCAGCCAGGATGTCGGTGCGCAGGTTGTCGCCGATGATGATGGTGTCGTCGGAGTGAGCCTCCATCCGGTTGAGGGCCGCGCGAATGATCCAGGCGCTCGGCTTGCCGACGTAGAAGGGCTTCTTGCCGGTCATCCGCTCGATGGGGGCACACAGGGCGCCGCAGGCCGGGTACATCAGGGGGCCGTGGGTATCGGGGTTGGTGGCGATGAAGCGGGCCCCCTGATCCACGAACTTGGCGCCCTGCTGCATCATGGTCCAGTTGTAGTTGCGGGTCTCCCCCACCACCACGAAGTCCGGGTCGATATCGGTGATGGTGAAGCCGGCCTTGTAGAGCTCGTGGGTCAGGGCCCCTTCGCCAATCACATAGGCCTTCTTGCCATCCTGGCGCTTGAGAAAGTCGGCGGTGCCCATGGCGGAGGTGTAGAAGCACTCCTCGGGCACCTCTATTCCGGCGGATCGGAAGCGGTTTTGCAGATCTTTCTGGGTCTGGGCCGGGTAGTTGGTGAGGAACAGGAGCTTGCTGCCCTGTTCCAGCAGGCGGTGGACGAAGCGGTCGGCGCCGGGAATGAGATCGTTGTTGTGCAGGATGACGCCGTCAATGTCACAGATGACGTTTTTCTTCATGAATTCTCCTTGTAGGGCGCAAGAGCGGGGACAGGGCCTCCCTCTGTTCGTCTCTTCAATCGGTTATGGTTTTTGTGCCGCCATTATAAGGCCCTTTGATGACAAGTCTCCTCCGGCGGGCCAGATGGGTGCACAATGAAGGCGAAGGGAGGGCGCCGCCCCGGTGGTGTCCGCACGAAGTCTGATTATGGAGCCGTCATCATGGAGCACTTTATTGCCGGCTTGCCCAAGCTGGAACTGCACCTGCATATCGAGGGGACCCTCGAACCCGAGCTGATGTTCGCCCTCGGCCAGCGCAACGGGGTGGCGCTGCCCTGGCCTGATGTCGACAGCCTGCGCGCCGCCTATGAGTTCGACGGCCTGCAATCCTTCCTCGATCTCTACTACCTCGGCGCCAGCGTGCTCATCCACGAACAGGATTTCTTCGACCTCACCTGGGCCTATCTCGAGCGCTGCGTTGCCGATCACGTGGTGCACGTGGAGATCTTCTTCGACCCCCAGACCCACACCGCCCGCGGCGTGTACTTTGCCACCGTGCTGGGGGGCATCGAGCGGGCGCTGCAGGCTGGCGAAGCAGCCTTTGGCATCAGCTGGCGTCTTATCATGAGCTTCCTGCGCCACCTGAGTGAAGAGGCGGCATTCGCCACCCTGGCAGAGGCCACGCCGCACCTGGCGCGCCTGCACGGGGTCGGCCTCGACTCGGGGGAGCGGGGCAACCCGCCCAGCAAGTTTGCCCGGGTCTTCGCTCGCTGCCGCGAGCTGGGGCTGCCGCTGGTGGCCCATGCCGGCGAGGAGGGGCCGGCTGACTACATCTGGCAGGCGATCCGGGAGCTCGGGGTGCAACGCATCGATCACGGGGTGCGCTGCGTCGAGGATCCCTCGCTGCTGAGCTATCTGGCGGATACCCGGCTGCCCCTCACCGTCTGCCCCCTCTCCAACGTGCGGCTCAGGGTGTTTGACCAGATGGCCCACCACAATGTGCTGAGGTTGCTGGAGCAGGGGCTCTGCGTCACCGTGAACTCCGACGATCCCGCCTATTTCGGGGGATACCTGGGGGCCAACTTTCAGGCCCTGGCCGACGGGCTTGGCGCCAGTCAGGAGCAGCTGTGCCGCCTCAGTCTCAATGCCGTGGAGGCGAGCTGGCTGAGCCTTGCGGACAAGGTGCGCCTGACCCGTGACATTCGCCTCCATGCCGCCCTGCACGGGGTGAGCCTGCATTGAGCAGGCCGTCTTGCACACCTTGAATGCAGGATGCCCGCCATGGCGGGCCACTTTGTGCCATCGTTGGGCGGGTATCAACCCACCCTCACCAGATATTTTTCCCCTTGGCCCTCCTGCTTGACGCGGGTGAGCAGGGCAGGCAGGGCGTCGAAGTTGCCCACCACCAGCGGCGGCGGGGTCAGCTCGCCGCTCGCCATCTGCGCCATCATGGCGACACCGGCCGCCACCAGACGGCTCCACTGTTTGTCCGAGCCAAAGGCGTGCTGGGCGCCGAGGGCAATCTCGTGCAACGAGTGGCAATGGCTAAAGGCGGGCAGCGGGTTGCGCGCGATGCGCCCGAGCACCGTCACCATGTGGCCGTAATAGCCAAGGGCAGGCAGCAAGGCTTCTGCCTGCTGGCTGGAGACCAGATCGATGATCCCCTCGAAGGGTTCACCGCCGTTGGCGGCCTGCAACTGGACCAGCCAGTCGGGATCCCGATAGTCCGCCACCCCCTGCACGCCTAGCTGTTTGAGCCACTGGTGGTGGCGCGGGCTGGCGCTGGCAAAGACGCGGGCACCCTTCTGGAGGGCAAGTTGCACCGCGAAGCGGCCGACACTGCTGCCAGCCCCCGAGATGAGCAGGGCCTCCCCGTGCAGGTGCGGCAGCTTGGCCAGCGCCTGCCAGGCGGTGAGGCCGGGGCAGGGGAGCGCGGCGGCCGCCTCGTCGCTCAGGGCATCGGGCACCGGCATCAGGGCGCGAGCCGGCACCAGGGTGTGGCGGGCAAAGCTGCCGCCATGGCGCAGGTCGGTGTGATAGGCGACCCGGGTGCCGGGGCGCAGGTGGGTGACGTTGGCCCCCAGCGCCACCAGGGTGCCCATGCCATCGACGCCAGGCACATGGCCTGGCTGCCAGTGGGGATGACCCTGTTCGATGAGTTTCCAGTCCACCGGATTGAAGGCGATGATCCGGTTGGCGACGAGAACCTCATCGGGGCCGGGGGTGGGGAGCGCTTGCCGGGTGAGGGTGAGCTGGTCAGGTTCGCCGGGGGCGTGCCAGCACCAGGCATGGGTGTGGGTCATAGTGACTCCTTGAAAGAGAGGTGGCGCAGATTGAGTTATATGGCGTAACAATGTCTTGAGTTGTTGTTGCACTGGCGAGACAACAAGGCGGACCCCACGCTGGTGGGGCCCGCCCGGTAAGGCGTTCGGCGCGAGCCGCCTTATGCCCGCTCTGCCCCATAGACGGGGTAATCGGTCAGCCCTTTCTCGCCGCCGCCAAACAGGGTGGCGGGATCATGGGGAGCGAACGGATGGCCGTGGCGCAGGCGGTTCGGCAAGTCGGGGTTTGCCACGAAGGGGCGACCGAAGCCAATCATGTCGGCCCAGCCTGCCTCAATGGCGGCGCGGGCGCGTTCCCCATCGTACTTGCCGGCGTAGATGAGGGTGTTGGGGAAGGCATCGCGCAGCCCCTGCTTGAAGCTCTCCGCCATCAGGGGGGCGTCGTCCCAGTCCGCTTCGGCGACGTGCAGATAGACCACGCCGAGCTGGCCCAGCAGGTGCGCGGCGGCCAGATAGGTCTCCTGGGGGTTGGCATCCACGGTGCCGTTGAGGGTGGTGAGCGGCGCAAGGCGTACCCCGACCCGGTCGGGACCGATCTCGTCACAGACCGCCTCGGTCACCTCTTTGAGGAAACGCAGCCGGTTTTCGAGCGAACCGCCATAGCCGTCGGTGCGGGTATTGGACTCGGAGTCGAGGAACTGGTTGATGAGGTAGCCGTTGGCGGCGTGCAACTCGATGCCGTCAAAGCCCGCCTCCATGGCGTTGCGGGCGGCCTGGCGAAACTGCCCCACCACGGCGTCGATGTCGGCCTGGGTCATGGCGCGCGGGGTGACGGTCTCCACAAACCCCGGGGCATCGCTGCCGTTGTCGACGAACACCTTCACTCCCTTGGCCTGGATGGCGGAGGAGGAGAGGGGCTGGGCGCCGCCGATGTTGTCAGGATGGGTGACCCGGCCCACGTGCCAGAGCTGGGCGAACATGATGCCCCCCTCGGCGTGGACCGCGTCTGTTACCTGCTTCCAGCCTGCCACTTGCTCGGCGCTGTGGATGCCCGGCGTCCAGGCGTAGCCCTTGCCCAGGGGGTCTATCTGGGTGCCTTCGCTGATGATGAGGCCGGCCCCGGCACGCTGGGCGTAGTAGGTCGCCATCATGGCGTTGGCCACGTCCCCGGGCTGGCTGGCGCGGGAGCGAGTCATGGGGGGCATGACGATGCGGTTGGCAAGGTGCAGCTGGCCGAGGCGAAGGGGGCAGAACAGGGGATCGTGGTGCATGATGGATTCCTCAATCTTTGGGAGTGAGGTGACTCTAAAGGGGATTGTTATTGTGAAAAAGAGGGGGTATTGCAGAAGAGAATTGCCGTTATCGCAGCAATGGCGCGGGAGGGGCCGGGCTCGCGCCAGAAAAAAGAGGGCCAAAGGCCCTCTTTTGCTGCATTGCCACCGATGATCAGGGGGAGAGTGGGGTAACCCGTACTCGCTCGATGCGCCGCTCGCTCACGGCCATGACCTCGAAGCAGAACTGGCCGAGGTGCAACTGCTGACCGACGTCGGGCAGACTGCCGAAGTGGGAGAGCAGCATGCCCGCCAGGGTCACGTACTCGTCGCTCTCGCTCACCAGACCGTCGCAGTTCAGGGCCTGCTCCACCTGATGGATGTTGGTGGTGCCGTGGATGAGCCAATGCTCGCCCTCGCGCACCACATCGGGGGTCTCGTCCTCGTCCGGCAGCTCGCCGACGATGGCCTCCAGCAGATCGTGGTTGGTGACCAGCCCCTGGATGACGCCAAACTCGTCCGCCACCAGAATGAGGCTGCCCCTGGCCTGACGCAGCTCCGCCAGCAGCCGGATCACGTTGATGGTCTGGGGCACGATGGCAGGCTCGTTCTGTCTGGCAAGTGCTGCCAGGGATTGCCCCTCGTTGAGGGCAAACAGCAGATCCCGAGCCTTGACCACCCCGATGATCTCGTCCAGCTCCCCGTCACAGACCGGGAACAGGCTGTGGGGGGCCCGTTGCAGCAGGGCGCGGATCTCGTCCTCGCTGTCGCTCACGTCGATCCACTCCATCTCGGAGCGCGGGGTCATGATGGTGCGAATGGAACGCTCGGCCAGCGACAGCACGCCGCTCACCATGTAACGCTCCTCTTCACCGAAACCGGGGGGCAGGGGCTGAGCCTGCACCTCTTCTTCGTCCTCCTGCGGGTGGGCTGAGCGTTTGTTCCCCCCCATCAGCTTGAAGATGGCGGCGGTGGTGCGCTCGCGCAGGGGCTGGCGCGCCTCATGGCGCAGGGCACTGCGCTGGGCGAGCTGGTTGAAGAACTCGATGAGCACCGAGAAGCCGATGGCCGCGTAGAGGTAGCCCTTCGGAATGTGGAAGCCGAAGCCCTCCGCCACCAGGCTGAAGCCGATCATCAAGAGGAAGCTCAGGCAGAGCACCACCACAGTGGGGTGGGCGTTGACGAAGCGGGTCAGGGGCTTGGAGGCGAGCACCATCACCACCATGGCGATGGTCACGGCCGCCATCATGACGCCGAGGTGATCCACCATGCCGACGGCGGTGATGATGGAGTCCAGGGAGAAGACCGCATCCAGCACCAGGATCTGGGCGATCACCACCCCGAACCCGGCATAGACGCCGGTGCCGCCTTGCTCCTCGGGCTTGGCCTCGAGTCGCTCATGCAGCTCGGAGGTGGCCTTGAACAGCAGGAAGAGGCCGCCCCCCATCAGGATGAGATCCCGACCGGAGAAGGGGTGATCCCAGATGTGCAGCAGAGGAGCCGTGAGGGTGACCAGCCATGACATGATGGTGAGCAGTCCCAGGCGCATCAGCAGGGCCAGGGAGAGACCGATGATGCGCGCCTTGTCCCGCTGGGCGGGGGGCAGTTTTTTCACCAGGATGGCGATGAAGACCAGGTTGTCTATCCCGAGAACGATTTCCAGGATGATCAGGGTAAGCAGACCGACCCAGATTGACGGGTCCAGCAAGAATTCCATGTGATTGACCTCAATGAAGACAGATGCAGTGAATCGTGGTCACGGCGTGGCCGTGGTGACGGAGACGATCGCTTCAGAGGCGTTGGTTGAGCAGGTACAGATAGGCTTTGATGGGAAAAGACGAAGGGCTACTTCGGGGATTGTCCATGATGGGCAATAAAACCTCGGGTCAAAAGTGAGCCCTGATGATAACGACTCGCCGCCATTTGGCAAGGCGCTGTCCCAATTACATGTTGAAAGGCTAACCTTGAAGTAGGTCATCACCCTGAGGGCCTCCATCATGGATACCCAAGCCTTTCAACATCTACTGTCTCTCTTTCCACAGCTCACCATGCGCCAGCGTCGCCTCGCGCAACATGAACTCACTACCCCTCACCCAATCACCTCGCTGGCCGCTCAACTCCCGCTTGTCGATGTTGCCCTCACTGTCATGCCGAGGCTACGCAGTTGGCTCCCTGGGGTTGGAGTCGAGGGCTGCGTCGTTATCGCTGCAAGCAGTGTCTGCGCACCAGTTCCGTTCTCACCAAGACGCCTCTGGCTCGACTTCGCAAGGCACAATGCTGGGAAGACTACGCCCAGGCCCTCATCGACGGTCTGACCGTCCGACAGGCTGCCGTCCGCTGCGGAGTCTGTAAAAACACCGCCTTCTTGTGGCGTCACCGCTTCCTGAAAGCCATGGCGAGTCACCAGGCGGCACGGGAAGGGGGTATCGTCGAGGTTGATGAGACCTTCTTCTTGGAGTCGTTTAAAGGGCAACGTGGTTTGCCCCGCCCGGCCCGCCACCGTGGGGGCAAAGGCCGTACCCGAGGCACAGGGCCGGATTACATCCCGGTGATGGTGGTTCAGGACCGGGCTGGTCACCATGCGGATTTTCAGTTGGAGAAAATGAATGCCGAGACGGTGATAGCTGTTTTGACACCCCTTGTCTCGTCAGATGCGGTGTTGTGTAGCGACGGCGCCGGGGTGTATGCCAGTTTCAGCAAAGCGCAGGGAGTGACCCATCAGGTCGTGCGCAATCGCCAAGGCGAGCGTGTGGTTGACGCGTACCATATCCAGCATGTAAACGGATATCACCGTCGGTTGAAAGAGTGGATGGAGCGGTTCCATGGGGTAGCGACCCACTATCTGAGAAATTATCTGGGTTGGCGAAGGATGTTGGAGCGCTACGGGCGGGAAGTGAATGTACCACGTTGCTTGCATGAGGCGCTGGGGCGCCCCATGCAACACGTAATTGGGACATAGCCTTTGGCAAGGGGGTCTGGACGCGCAGGGGGAGGCGCTCGCCCAACAGGGCAACAGGGACAGGCGGAGCTTGCCAGGCAAGCCCCGCCTTGCGGCTTACAACCAGCGTTTTTCCCGGGTGAAGCAGACCGAGAGCCAAGCGTCTCCCAGGGTGTCGCCGAGGCGGGACCAGAGCTCCTGGCGCAGGGCATCCTGGCGTTCGACGGGCCACTCCTGGCCGGGGGCCACCAGGATGTTGAGCTCGAGATCGAAGCGGCGGCCGCTTTTTGCCAGGTGGCTGTAGCACTCGACCCCATGGCGCAGGCGCAGGGCTTCGACTTCGCTGGCCACCAGCCGGGAGACATCCCCCTTGGGGGCAATCTTCAGCACTTCCCGCAGGTTTCGACCGAGCACCTTGATGGGGATGAGGGTGGCGCACAGAGCCAGCAGGGAGACCAGCATCGGGTCTATGTAGCGGTTGTAGTGGCCGTAACCCAGGGTATCGAGCCCGATGGCGACCAGAAAGCCGATGAGCAGGGTGGCGCTGAGCAGGGTATCCACCAGCCACTCCTTGGAGTCCACCCGCACCAGCTCGGAGTTGACCCGCTCGGCCACGTCGGCCTCGATGAGATAGAGGATGCTGCAGAAGAAGGTGGAGACGACGGCATAGATGAGGGCGTGGCCGAGATCGATCTCCCGTCCGCCCGCCAGCAGGGAGGTGATGCCGCCATAGAGGGCACCGAGGCAGAGCAGCAGAATGATGGCGCCGTTGATGACGTTGGCGATGGGTTCGAAGTGGGCGTAGCCGTATTGGAAACGGGCGTCGGAGGGGCGGGTAACCAGGTAGGCGGTGATGAGCCCAAGGCCCGTCATGCCCATGCTGAACAGGGTGAAGATGCCGTCCAGCATGATGGCGTTGGAACCGACGAACAGACCATAGCCGATCCCGAAAATGGCAAAGGTGATGCAACCAAACAGCGACAGGGTCAGCGCCTGTTTTTCGGTGCGAATAAGCGTACTGATAACATGGCTGTAGTGAGCCATAAAAGTCCTCCTTTCAAATGGTGAAGATTGCGCGCGCAAGCGGTTTTCTAGCTGATATACTGCCCGCTCACATGTGAGCGGACTGGTTCGGACACCCGCAAAGAGGCAGGTCCGAACGGTCGTTGTCGCCGGAATGCCGGCATCAAGCAAAGGATGGGAACAAGGATTCATGATCCCGAGACTCGATTACCAGGACAGTTTGTCACCTACAACCCTGCAGTTTCTTGAGTTGCTGGCGCGATCAGCATTTCGTGGTGATATCGAAAAGTCTTATGCAAGCCGGTTGGCGATGGCGACGGATAACAGCGTCTATCAGGTCGTACCTCAGGCGGTTCTCTATCCGCGCAGCGCGGATGACATAGCGGTGATGCTCAAGCTGGCCCAGGGGCCTGAGTACGCGACCTTGAGTTTCTTCCCTCGCGGCGGCGGTACCGGCACCAATGGCCAATCCTTGGGCGGCGGCATTATCGTCGATCTCTCGCGCCATATGAACCAGATCATGGAAATTAATCTGGAAGAGGGTTGGGTGCGGGCCCAGGCAGGAGTGGTCAAAGACCAGCTCAACGCCTTTTTGAAGCCCCACGGCTACTTCTTCTCGCCGGATCTCTCCACTTCCAACCGGGCCACCTTAGGGGGCATGGTCAACACCGATGCCTCGGGGCAGGGCTCCTTGGTGTACGGCAAGACCTCGGATCATGTGCTCGGCCTCAAGGCCGTGCTGGAAAACGGCGATCTCATGGCGACCGAGCCGGTGACCGGTCAGCGTCTGGCGGACAAGCTGGCCCTCGAGACCCGTGAAGGGGAGATCTATCGCACCCTCTATCGCATCGGCCGCGAGCGGCGCGCCGACATCGAAGCCACCTTCCCCAAGCTCAACCGCTTTCTGACCGGTTACGATCTCAAGCACCTCTATCAGCCCGAGAGCGACACCCTGGACGTCAGCCGGGTGCTGTGCGGTTCGGAAGGTTCCTTGGGTTTTATCACCGAAGCCAGGCTCAACATCACCCCCATCCCGCGCTATCGCACGCTCGTCAACGTCAAGTACGACAGCTTCCCCTCCGCGCTCAGAAACGCCCCCTTTATGGTACAGGCCCACGCCCTGTCGGTGGAAACGGTGGACTCCCGGGTGCTGGGACTGGCCCGCGCCGACATCATCTGGCACTCGGTAAAGGATCTCATCCAGGATGTGCCGGGCAAGGATCTGCAGGGGCTCAACATCGTCGAGTTTGCCGACACCGACGAGAATGAGCACAAGGCCAAGGTGGCGGAGCTGTGCCGGCGCATCGACGGTCTGCTGGCGCGTGGTGAGGCCGGGGTCATTGGCTATCAGGTGTGCGACCACCTGCCGAGCATCGAGACCATCTATGGCATGCGCAAGAAGTCGGTGGGGCTGCTCGGCAACGCCGAGGGGCGCAAGAAGCCGGTGGCCTTCACCGAAGACACCGCCGTGCCGCCGGAATCCCTGGCGGACTTCATCATGGAGTTTCGTACCCTGCTGGACGCTCACGGCCTTGATTACGGCATGTTCGGCCACGTCGATGCCGGGGTGCTGCACGTGCGCCCGGCGCTGGACTTGTGCGATCCCGAGCAGGAGGTGCTGCTGCGGCGCATCTCCGATCAGGTGGTGGCGCTCACCGCCAAATACGGCGGCCTGATGTGGGGGGAGCACGGCAAGGGCTTCCGCTCCGAATACAGCCCCGCCTTTTTCGGCGAGCTGTGGGAGGAGCTGCAACGGGTCAAAGGGGCGTTCGACCCGGCCAATCGCATCAACCCGGGCAAGATCTGCATGCCTTATGGCAGCGGCGCTTCGCTTGTCTCGGTGGACGGGCCCAAGCGCGGCAAGTTCGACCGCCAGATCCCGATTGCCGTGCGCGAGAGCTATACCCGGGCGCTGGATTGCAACGGCAACGGTCTGTGTTTCACCTTCGAGACCGACTCCCCCATGTGTCCCTCGGTCAAGATCAGCCGCGACCGCCGTCACTCTCCCAAGGGGCGGGCCGGCCTGATGCGCGAATGGCTGCGCCAGCTGGCACAGCAGGGCTTCGATCCGCTGAGTGAGGAGGTGGCGCTGCAAAGCGGTGGTCTGCGCTTCAAGCAGATTGTCGACAAGTTTCGCAACACGGTGGCCCGCGCCCGCGGCGAGTATGACTTCTCCCACGAGGTGATGGAGGCGATGGAGGGGTGCCTGGCGTGTAAAGCCTGCACTAGCCAGTGCCCCATCAAGGTGGATGTGCCCACCTTCCGCGCTCGCTTCATGCAGCTCTATCACAGCCGCTATCTGCGTGGACCCAAGGATTACTTCGTCGGCACGGTGGAAAGCTATGCCCCCTTGCTGGCCAAGGCGCCGAAACTGGTCAACTTCTTCCTCGAGAAGGAGTGGGCCCAGAAGGCGACCGAGAAGAGCATCGGCATGGTGGACGTGCCGCTATTGAGCGTGCCGACCCTGGCCGAGGAGCTGCGTGACCATCGCGCCCGCTATTTTGACCTGCCGGGGCTGGAGGCCATGAGCCCCGAGCAGCGTCAAAAAGTGGTGCTCATCGTGCAGGATCCCTTCACCAGCTATTACGATGCCCCCGTGGTGCGTGACCTAGTGAAGCTCGCCAGCAAGCTCGGCCTGCAGCCCTATCTGCTGCCGTTCAAGCCCAACGGCAAGCCCCAGCACGTGAAGGGTTTCCTGCGCGCCTTTGCCCGTACCGCGGCCAGCAGCGCCCAGTTCCTCAACAAGGTGGCGGCGCTCGGCATCCCCATGGTGGGGGTCGATCCCTCCCTGGTGCTCTGCTATCGGGACGAATACGTGAAGGCGCTCGGCCCCGCCCGTGGCGACTTCCAGGTGCTGCTGCCCCAGGAGTGGCTGCTCTCCTTGCCGGCCGAGGCGCTGCCTGTGCGAGAAGCGGACGCCGGCGCCGAGCCCTGGTATCTGTTCGCCCACTGCACCGAGAAGACCGCCAAGCCGTCGACCCACGGTGACTGGAGCACCCTGTTCCGCCGCTTCGGTGCCACCCTGCAACCGGTGTCGGTGGGCTGCTGCGGCATGGCGGGTACCTATGGTCACGACGCCAAACAGGTGGAGAACTCCAAGGGCATCTATGGCCTGAGCTGGGCCGAGCCCTTGGCTCGCCTGCCGCAAGCTCGCTGTCTGGCCACCGGTTACTCTTGCCGCAGCCAGGTGAAGCGGATGGAGGGGGAGAAACTCAAGCACCCGCTGCAGGCCCTGCTGGAACTGCTCTGATGCTGACCCTGCCCAAGCGGTTTCGGGTGCCGCAAGCCTATCGGCACCCGCACTTCCTGCTGCTGCCGGTCAATCCGACCCAGGCGGTGGTGGAGTTCGTCGCCATGCTGCGCGAGCGCGAGCAGCTTCATCAGCTGTTTCGCCCGGACGATGTGTGGCCCTCCGCCAATTTCAGCCTGAGCCAGCACGAGGCCGATCTGGAGTGGCAGCACTCCGAGTTTCTGGCCAAACGCTCCTTTGCCTATGGTCTGTGGAGCCCGGCGCGGGAGCCCGAGTTCTGGGGCGGGGTTTACCTCTATCCCTCGGTGTTGCCGGAGGTGGCGGTGGAGCTCTTCTTCTGGAAGGTGGCCGAGGCGCCGCTCACCGATGCCGAACTGGAGGCCGAACTGCGCGCCTGGCTCGGCAAGGTATGGCAGTGGCCCGCGCCGCGCCTGCCGGGGCGGGATCAGCCATGGGCCGAGTGGCCAGGGGTGACCTATCCCTGGTGAGAGTCAACCTCGATGCAAGATGCCCCGGCGTGGGCATCTTTTTTTTTGCTCCTTTTTCGCCGACACTGCTGGTTTGCCGCTACGGCGCAGCGATAACCCGTTGATCACGCAAGGAGTCCGCTCACCATGAGTCAAGAAAGCAGCCCCATCTGGCGCAAGCCCATGAGCCTCGAAGGGCTCAACGCCAGCTCTCGCAATACCCTGATGGCCCACCTCGACATCGTCTATACCGCCTTTGGTCTCGACTGGCTGGAGGCCACCATGCCGGTGGATCACCGCACCCATCAGCCGCTCGGCATGTTGCACGGCGGCGCCTCCGTGGTGCTGGCGGAGACGCTGGGTTCCTTGGCGGCCAACATGGCGGTCGGGTCTGACAGTTATTGTGTCGGGCTGGAGGTCAATGCCAACCACCTGAGAGCCAAGCGGGAAGGGGTGGTGACGGGGCGCTGCACGCCACTGCATCTGGGGGCGACGACTCAGGTGTGGCAGATAGAAATTCGCGATGAACGTGGTCGTTTATTGTGCACCAGCCGGTTGACCATGGCGGTGCTCAAACACAAGCGGGACAAGGACTCTGGCGAAGCGTGATCTGCAATAACGCACCATGAGTGAAAAATAAGCAAGCCATAGTCGCAAGATCCCTCTATAATTGCCAACGTCTTGAGAGGCTTATCACATTTTTCAAGACAGCAGAACAAAGTGGCGCTATAATCGCCGCCTTTTTGCTATTCCGCGGTGTTAGCCGCCTGCCTTAATCTGGAAGAATCTATGTCTGATACCGAACAACTGCCCCTTTTTAGTGAGCTTGGACTGGCCGCGCCTGTACTGAAAGCGCTGCAGGACGTGGGCTATGAGCGCCCGTCCCCCATCCAGGCCGCAGCAATTCCCCACCTGATGGCGGGCCACGATCTGCTGGGGCAGGCGCAAACCGGTACAGGGAAGACCGCTGCTTTTGCCTTGCCTCTGTTGTCTCGTCTGGAAGCTGGTAACCGCAACACCCAGATCCTGGTGCTGGCACCGACTCGTGAACTGGCCCTGCAGGTGGCTGAAGCGTGCCAACGCTATGCCCACCACATGCCTGATTTCCACGTGCTGCCCATCTACGGTGGCGCCTCCTACGAAACCCAGACCCGCGCCCTGCGCCGCGGTGCTCAGGTTGTCGTGGGTACCCCGGGCCGCGTGATGGACCTGATCCGTCGCAAGAACCTGGACCTCTCCGGCCTGAAAGCCCTGGTGCTGGACGAAGCGGACGAGATGCTGCGCATGGGCTTCATCGACGACGTGGACTGGATCATGGAACAGTGCCCGGCCGGTCGTCAGGTTGCCCTGTTCTCCGCCACCATGCCGGAGCAGATCCGCCGTGTGGCCCAGAAGCACCTGAAGCAGCCCAAAGAGATCAAGATCGCTTCCAAGACCGCGACCGCTACCACCATCCGCCAGCGTTACTGGCAGGTGACCGGTCTGCACAAGCTGGACGCCATGACCCGTCTGCTGGAAGTCGAGCCCTACGAAGCCCTGCTGGTGTTCGTTCGTACCAAGAACGCCGCCGAAGAGCTGGCCGGCAAGCTGGCTGCCCGTGGTCACGCCTGTGAAGCGCTGCACGGTGACATCCCGCAGAAGCTGCGTGAACGTACCGTCGACAAGCTGCGCCAAGGCCAGCTGGACATCCTGATCGCCACCGACGTGGTTGCCCGTGGTCTGGACGTTGAGCGCATCACCCACGTGGTGAACTACGACATCCCCTACGACACCGAATCCTACGTTCACCGTATCGGCCGTACCGGCCGTGCCGGTCGCAAGGGCGAAGCCATCCTGTTCGTGGCACCGCGCGAGCGTCGCATGCTGCGCGCCATCGAGCACGCAACCCGTCAGGCCATCGAGCCGATGAAGATGCCGAGCACCGAGGACATCAACCAGCACCGTCTGGCCAAGTTCAAGGAGCGCATCCGCGAAACCATGATGGGTGAAGAGCTCGAGATCTACGTGAACCTGGTGAACGAGCTGATCGAAGAAGACTCTGCCGATCCGCTGGAGCTGGCTGCCGCACTGGCCAAGCTGGTACAGGGCGACCAACCGCTGCTGCTGGATGACTCCATTCCGGATCCGGTGTTCAACGCCGGCAACGATCGCGGTGGTTTCGAGCGTCGTGACTTCAATGACCGTGGTGGCCGTGATTTCGCCGACCGTGGCGATCGCCCGGCTCGTCGCATGCCGTCCCTGGAGCCGCGTCCGCTCAAAGACAACCCGGACGTGGAGATGGAGCGCTACCGCGTCGACGTGGGTGCCCATCACGGCGTCAAGCCGGGCCAGATCGTGGGTGCCATCGCCAACGAAGCGAACATCGAGAGCCGCTTCATCGGCAACATCGACATCGCCGATGACTTCTCCACCGTCGATCTGCCCAAGGGCATGAGCGCCGAAGTGCTGGAAGTGATCAAGAAGGCCCGTGTCTGCCAGCGTCCGCTGCAGATCAGCCGCTACACCGAAGTGCCGGCCGGCAGCAACACTGCTCCCCGTCCGCCCCGCGGTGATCGCCCGTTCCGTGGCGACCGTCCTTTCAACAAGGATCGCCGTCCACAGGGTGACCGTCCCTTCAACAAGGATCGCCGTGAAGGCGGTTTCGACAAGGGTCGCAAATTCGGTGGCAAGCGCCGCGACAGCTAAACCCTGACTGCACTGATGAGAAGGCCGCTCCATGGAGCGGCCTTTTTTGTGTCTGTTTTTCAGATGCGTAGCAAAGATTGTCACCTTTTTCCGGCCGGGGCGGGCACCCGGTTTTATGAGGAGCCAGTGAAAAGAAAAATGGTGCAATCCATTTGCCTGGGGGTGGCGCCTGGTGTCATTCTTTGGGAAGCGATTGGGTACTTTTGGAAGGCGTAGAGATAGTTGCTGGTTGCAAACGACTGCGACTTTGGTCTGAAGGTGCATTCTGTTGTTTGCATATGAGTCAGCAGAGTGAGATGAATAAATAAACCGTATGACAGGGAGGTGCGTGATGGGCAAGTGGCTTGGCAAGGTGTTGCTGATATCTGGATGGCTCGTGTCGGGTATGGTGTTGGCGGAGGAGCCCTTCTTCAGAATTGCGGGGGCGGGGTGCTGCAATGGCAAGGGGGAGGTGGTGCTGACCCGTGCAGAGTTTGAGGCCTTGCCGCAGACGGAGGTTAAGACAGGGACGCCCTGGACCGAGGGGGAGCACCTCTATCGCGGGGTGTTGCTGCGGGACCTGGTCAGGATCTACGGTCTCAAGAGCCAGGAGGTCAAGGCCCTCGCGGTCAATGAATACTGGGCCGCACTGCCGCTGGAAGACGGGGAGAAGTACCCGGTGCTGGTGGCCGAGAAGCAGGATGGCAAGGCGCTGACTTTGCGCAACAAGGGGCCGCTCTGGGTCATTTATCCCCTCACCGACCATCCCGAACTCAACAAGGAGCTCTATCACAGCCGGATGGTGTGGCAGCTGGCGGCGCTGGAGAGCAAATAAGATGCTGTGCGGCAAGTTCTTGAGCCTGATCCTGATGGTGACCACCTTTTTGGGGGTGACCCTCTGGTCGGTCTGGAACTATGACCGCGCGTTCAATGCGGTGACGCGCTACACCCAGCTCTCCGCTTGGGCACTGGCCCAGCTCGAGCTGGAGATCCACGCCTTCGAGGAGGGCTTGCAGCTCTATCGTGCCGGTGCCGCCAGCCGGGAGGAGATGAACAAGCGCTTTGACATTGCCTGGAACCGGCTCGATGTCTTCCTGCACGGGGAGGAGGCAAAGTCGGTCAGGGCCCGATTCGGTGCGGACAAGGCGGTCGGCAAGATCCTCGCTCTCTTCGAACATTATGAGCAGGATGTGGTGCATGGGGAGCCGGATTCCCCCGCACTCAAGATGTTCACGGCCGCGCTCGATGACGAGATGCGCGGGGTGCGGGACGTGATGGTGAAAAACTTCACCGGGCCCTCTGCCATCGCCCAGCGCGAGCTGCTCAACGAGTCGAAAACCCAGAACTTCTTCATCCTGGGTTTTCTGATGTTGGCGACCATGGTGATGTTGATGGTGCTGTTTCGCGAAGTGCGTCGCCAGCATTTTCTGGCGTGGAACGACCCTCTCACCCGTCTCCCCAACCGGGCGGCGCTCATCAAGCACCTCCAGCAGTGGACCAGCCATCCCGGTCGGCGCAGCAGCATCACCGTCTGCCTCATGGATCTGGGGCATTTCAGGGAGGTCAATGACAGTCTGGGTTACGAAGTGGGGGACGCCTTGCTCAAACGGCTTGCGGCGCGGATCAAGGCCGCCTCTGGCCAGGGGATCTTCGTTGCCCGAACCGGCAGTGACGAGTTCACCCTCATCATCACCGGCACCATGCCCACCTATCTGCGCTTCCCGTTTCTGGAGCAACTGCGCAGCGAGCTGGCGGATCTGGTGTTTGCTGCCGATCCGGCGCACCGGGTCCGGGTCTTCATGGGCACCAGCCAGTACGTGAAACCGGATCATTCACCGGAAGAGATGCTGCTGTTTGCCGATATCGCCCTCGACAGCGCCAAGCGCAAACGGCTGAATCGCAATGTGCTCTTCTCCAGCAGCATGTATCAGCACTATCAGCGCAAACGCCGGCTGTCGACCGAGCTGCGGGAGCTTATCCACTGCCCGCAATGCCCGCAACTGGCCCTTTACTATCAGCCCATCGTGCGCGGCCAGATTGTGGTGAGGCTGGGGGCCGAGGCGCTGATCCGCTGGCATCATCCTGAATATGGCTTTATTGCCCCCCTCGACATCATCTCGCTGGCAGAAGAGAACGGGTTGGGCGAGGCGCTCGGGGGCTGGATCATCCGGCGCATGCAGCTCGATCTGTCCGGCTTCCCGAAGGAGGTGCTAGCACCGCTCGAGATCTCCATCAACCTCTCCAACTCCATGTTCAACATGGGGTTGGCCAGGGAGATTGAAGAGAAGATGGGTGATGGTCCGTTGGGATTGCACCAGTTAATAGTGGAGCTGACCGAAACCATCGCCCTCGATGACATCGCCCTGAGCAAGCAGATCATTCACTCCCTGCGCCAGATTGGGGTGCGGGTGGCCCTCGATGACTTCGGGACCGGCTGGTCCTCGCTCTCTTACCTGCGTGAACTCTATTTCGACAAGCTCAAGATAGACAGATCCTTTATCACCGCGATCGACAGTGACACCCGGCAGGCGCTCTTCGTCGAGACCATCACCACCCTCTCTCATCAGTTGGGGGTGCGTGTCGTGGCAGAAGGGGTGGAAAACAGCGATGAGCTCAAGGCGGTGCTCACCATAGGGGTGGATGAGATCCAGGGTTATTTCTACTCGCGTCCCTTGCCGCTGCCGGAGTTCATGCAGTTCTGTCACCGCTATTTCGCCCACAGCGCCGCCATTCAGGAAGTGGCACTGGGGTAGCCTTGGGGCAATCGAGCTCCTGTAGCCTTGTCTTCGAGTCCCTCTGTTCGATTGTTCCTGGTTGATATTTCATCCCGACACCTTTCTCCCATGGCAGGACCGCCCATTACGCGGTTTTCTTGTGCCTCCTGCCAGAACGAGGGTGCGAGAGGGCAGGCCCGGTGCTACCTTGTGCCACGAACAGTGCCACAGGGCAGAGGAGCCATAGATGGATCGCTTGGGAGTGATGGAGGTGTTCGTGCTGGCGGTGGAGACCGGCTCGTTTTCGGCGGTGGCCCGCCGACTGGGGATGGGGCAACCCACGGTTTCCAGATTGATTGCCCAGCTTGAGGCGCACCTTGGCAGCCGCCTGTTGCTGCGCTCGACCCGGGGGCTGGCGCCTACCGAGGCCGGAGAGGCCTACTATCTGCGGGCGAGAGAGATCCTGGCCCAGGTCAACGAGGCCGATGCCATGGTGCAGCAATGCCGGGCGGGCCTGAGCGGACGCCTGCGGGTGAGCGCTCCCGTCACCTTCGCCCGCCTGCATATCATTCCCCATCTTGCCGGTTTTCTGGCGGCTCACCCGGGACTGGATCTGGAGATCCTGCTGGATGACGGCAATGTGGATCTCATTTCGGCGGGCATCGAGGTGGCTCTGCGGATCGGCAAACAGGCCGACTCGTCGCTGGTCGCCCGCTGTCTCGCCCGAAGCGACATGCGGGTGTTGGCGACGCCGGCCTATCTGGCCGCCAAAGGAGAGCCTGAGACCCCTCAGGCTCTGCAACAGCATGATCTGGTGCTTTACAGTCCACGGCCCGGAGTGGGGCAACAGTGGCGATTTCGCCGCGGCGTCGAAGAGAAGGTGGTTTCCGGAGAAGGCAGGCTGACGGTCTCGGCGGCCGAAGGCATGCGCGCCGCCGTGCTGGCAGGACTGGGGCTCGGTATCGCCTCGGAGTGGATGTTTGCCCCCGAGCTTGCCCGCGGCGAGGTGGTGGCGGTGCTGCCGGAGTGGCAACTGCCCATGCAGGAGCTCTGGACCCTGCTCCCGGCAGGTCGCCAGCCTGGTGCCAAGGCGAGCGCCTTTCTGGCATTCGTGACCGGCCTGCCCGGCGTGGGGCATACGCCAGCGGAATAACTGTTATGGTCCCCACCGCTCTACTGGTGGCGACGCTCCCCGGGTAGGCTGTGCGCATGGGGCCCGTATCCTGGCGGGAGCCCTTCTACCACGAGGAGAAGATCATGAGTACATCGCCTTCTGCCGGAGGGGCCGCAACCCCCGGGCCCTCCCTGCTCTTCGCCATGGCCCTGTCATGCGGCCTGGCAGTTGCCAACATCTACTACAACCAGCCCATGCTGGCGGTGATGGCACAGGACTTTCCCGGGCACTCGGGCATGCCATTGATCGCCATGCTGACCCAGCTCGGCTATGCCATGGGTCTGCTTTTGCTGGTGCCGCTTGGCGATGTGGTCGAGCGCCGCTGGCTCATTCCGGGGCAGTTTGCACTGATCGCGCTGGCTTCCCTGCTGGCGGCCACGGCCACGAGTGCCACCACCTTGATGCTGGCATCCGTTCTGCTCGGCATCGGGGCCACGGCGGCCCAGCAGATAGTTCCGGTGGCGGCGACCCTGGCAGATCCCGCCCGCCGTGGTGCCGTGGTCGGCAGCGTGATGAGCGGCCTGCTGGCCGGGATACTGCTCAGCCGCACCGTCGCCGGCCTGGTCACCGCCTATGGCAGTTGGCGCGCCATGTTCTGGCTGGCCATTCCCCTGGCCCTGTCGGGAGCCCTGCTGATGGCCAGGATGATACCGTCCGGATTGCCGCGCTCTCCCCTCGGTTATGGCCGTCTGCTTCACTCTTTGGTCGGTCTGTGGCGCGAGGAGCCCGCCTTGCGCCGCGCGACCCTGACCCAGGCCTTGCTGTTTGCCTCCTTCAGCGCCTTCTGGACCGTGCTGGCGTTCTACCTGGCCGAACCTGCCTATGGGTTGGGGGCCGACATGGCGGGTCTGTTCGGCGTCATTGGGGTGGCTGGGGTGGTGGCGGCCCCTCTGGCAGGCCGGATGGCGGATCGGTTGGGGGCCAGACCAGTGGTATTGGCCGGTGCCGTGCTGGTGGTGCTTGCCTGGATCTGCTTCGAGCTGTGGCTCTCTCTGGCCGGGCTGGCGTGCGGGGTCATCTTGCTGGATCTCGGAGTGCAGAGCGCACTCATCGCCCATCAGCAGCGCATCTATGGTCTGAGACCTGAGGCCAGGGGGCGCATCAATACCCTCTTCATGACCGGCATGTTCCTGGGGGGAACCCTCGGCTCCAGCCTGGGGATGCTGGTCTGGCAACAGGGACACTGGATCGGGGTGGGAGCAGCCGGCATGGGGTTGGCCCTGGTGGCCTGTCTCTGCGCCCTGGCCAGCAGGCGGGGGCTGCAACCGGCCATCTGAGGCATGTGCAAGACAAGAAAGGCGACCTCGGGGTCGCCTTTTGTCTGTCTGCTCGGGATGGTCTCAGAGCACCATGGCGGCAATCCAGCCGAAGATCACCAGGGGGATGTTGTAGTGGATGAAGGTTGGCACCACGCTGTCCCAGATGTGGTCGTGCTGACCGTCGGCATTGAGGCCCGATGTGGGGCCGAGCGTCGAGTCGGAGGCGGGGGAGCCCGCGTCACCCAGTGCGCCCGCGGTGCCCACCAGGGCGATGGTCGCCATGGGCGAGAAGCCGAGGTGGATGCACAGGGGCACATAGATGGTGGCGATGATGGGCACGGTGGAGAAGGAGGAGCCGATCCCCATGGTGATGAGCAGGCCCACCAGCAGCATCAGGAAGGCCGCCAGTCCTTTGTGACCTGCCATCATGCTGGAGACGGACTGCACCAGACTCTCCACCCCGTGGGTCTCCTTCATGACGGCGGCGAAGCCTGCGGCCGAGATCATGATAAAGCCGATGAGGGACATCATGCGCACACCCTGGGTGAAGGCATCCTGGCTCTCGCGGAATTTGATGACGCCGCCGCAGGTGAAGATGATGAAGCCTGCGAGCGCCCCCAGCACGATGCTGTTGGTCATCAGTTGCAGACCGAGTGCCACGGCGATGGCCAGCAGGGCGACCCAGATGTGGTTGAGATTGAGCTCGACCGTCTCGGGTTCGGCGGCCAGGATCTTCTCCAGATCATACTGACGCGGCTTGCGGTAGCTGAAGAAGACGGCGATGAGCAGGCCGAGGAACATGCCGAATACCGGGATGGCCATCGCCAGGGGCAACTGGCTGAATTCCACCGGTACGCCGTTGTCGACGAGATTCTTGGCCAGGATGTTGTTCAGGAAGATGCCGCCAAAGCCCACCGGCAGCAGCATGTAGGTAGCGGTCAGGCCGAAGGTGATGACGCAGGCCACCTGACGGCGGTCGATCTGCATCTGGGCCATGACATGCAGCAGCGGCGGGATCAGGATGGGAATGAAGGCGATGTGCACCGGGATCAGGTTCTGGGAGGAGATGGAGACCGCGAGCACCGAGGTGAGCAGCAGGCTCTTGACCCAGAGAATGCGGGTGCTGCTGGCATCCTTGCCGAGCTGGTTGATGACCTTGCGGGCCAGCAGATCGGTGATGCCGGAGCGGGAGATGGCTACCGCGAAAGCCCCCAGCATGGCGTAGGAGAGGGCGATTTCTGCACCGCCGCCCAGGCCGCCGGTGAAGGTGCTGAGGGTCTGCTCGAGGGAGAGTCCGCCGAGCAGGCCACCCACGATGGCACCGATGGCGAGGGAGACCACCACATTGATCCGCAGCAGGCTGAGCACCAGCATCAGCGCCACCGCGATAACAACAGGATTCATTTGATTTCCTTATGGATTGTGTTGCTGTCAGTCGTGTGAAAGCCAGCTAGTTTGCGAAAAACAGGCTAAATGTCGAGAAAAAAATCGGCAGATCCCGGCCAAGGGACGCATCTTCTGCTGGCGGTGAACGGGAACCGGGAAAATGGCCCTTATTCCTTGCCCAGACAGGTCCCCTCATGCAGACAGGCTGCCATGGGCAGCCTGTCTGGGCAGGGGCTGGGAGTGTTCAGCCCTCGTCTTCGGTGTCCGTCGTTTCATCCGGGTTGGCCAGAGGCCAGCCTCCCAGGCTCTTCCAGCGATTGACGATGTGGCAGAAGAGCTCTGTGGTGCGCTCGGTGTCGTAGAGGGCCGAGTGGGCCTCTTTGTTGTCAAAGGGGATATTGGCGCTCTGACAGGCCTTGGCCAGCACCGTCTGCCCCAGGGCAAGACCCGAGAGGGCGGCGGTGTCGAAGGTGGCGAAGGGGTGGAACGGATTGCGCTTGAGGCCGGCCCGCTCGGCGGCGGCCATCACGAAGCCGTGGTCGAAGGTGGCGTTGTGAGCCACTATGATGGCGCGACCACAATCCTGCTCCTTCATGCCCTTGCGCACCCCCTTGAAGATCTCGGTGAGTGCTTCCTTCTCGTCCACCGCGCCCCGCAGCGGGTTGAAGGGGTCGATGCCGGTGAACTCCAGCGCCGCTTTCTCCAGATTGGCGCCCTCAAAGGGCTGGACATGAAAATGGAAGATCTGGTCAGGGACGAGCCAGCCCTGCTCATCCATCTTGAGGGTGTGGGCGGCTATTTCCAGCAGGGCATCGGTCTTGGCATTGAATCCGGCGGTTTCAACATCGATGACGACGGGGTAAAAGCCGCGAAAACGGCCCTTGAGGGTGTGAACGGCGTCGGTCATGGTATCTCGGTCGGCGTGAAAGGAGGCGGTATTATGGCAAAAAAGCGTGCCCTTGTCCCTTATCTGCCGCCATGGGACGGCAAGAGGGCCATTTTGAAACACCTGTGCTTATAATGGGCGACGTCAACCATGGAGGGAGAGGACGATGAAGAAGCTGGGATTGGCACACAAGATGATGTTGGTGGTCTGTCTGCCGCTGTTGGCCCTGCTGTTTTTCTCAGGCCGGTACATCTATGAACGTTATCGGGTCGAACAGGAGATGAGCGGCGCCCTGGTCGCGCTGGCGGTGGTGAAGGAGGCGGCGCAGCTGGCCCATGAGCTGCAACGGGAGCGCGGCATGTCGGCCGGCTTCCTCGGCTCTGGCGGCAGCAAGTTTCGCGATGCGCTGCCTGCCCAGCGCAAGGTGGTGGACCGCCTGTTGCAGCGTTTTCATCAGGATCCTGCCTTGCTGGCGCTGACCGAGGTGCAGCAGGGAGTGGCGGGACTCACCGCCATGCGTGAGCGGGTCAGCGCCCTGGGGGTCGAGGTGGCGGAACAGGTCGGCTTCTATACCCGCCTCGTGACCGCCTTGCTGGCGGTAGTGGACAAGATAAGCGTCGACAGCATGGATGCCACCATCGCCCTGCAGACCAATGCTTACGCCGCCTTCCTGCAGAGCAAGGAGCGTGCGGGCCTGGAGCGGGCGACGCTCAGCAACGTCTTTGGCCGTGACAGCTTCACGCCTGCGCTGTTGCAGCAGTTCATCTCCCTGCTGGCGGCCCAGAACACCTATCTCGAACGTTTCCAGGCGGTGGCGAGTCCAGCCCAGCGTCAGTTGCTGAACGACAGCCTCGCCTCACCCGTGGTGGCCAAGGTGGCCGCCATGGAGAAACTGGCCCTGGACAAGGCGGCAAGCGGCGGTTTTGGTGTCGATGCGGAGGCCTGGTTTGCCTTGAGTACCGACAAGATAGGCCTGCTCAAGGAGATAGAAGACAGCCTCTATCAACAGCTCTTCGAGCGGGTTGAACAGATGCGGGTCGGGAGTGCCGGTGACTTCTGGTGGGGGGCGGCTGGCGTGTTGCTGTGCATCGTCCTGACCAGCTTCGTCTGCTGGCGGGTGGTGCGGGATCTGCATCTGGGCTTCATGGCCCTGCACCAGACCTTCAAGCGCCTGGTGCAGGAGAACGACCTGACTGTGCGGGTCGACTGGCGATCCGGGGATGAGCTGGGTGCCCTGGCGCGGGATCTGAACCATTTCCTCGGGCATCTGGAAAGTTTGCTGCTGGCTGTGCGCCACTCCTGTGACGTGCTGATACGCAGCGCCGCCAGCTCGGCCGAGGTCATTGCCGAGGTGAATGCTGGCGTAGTCAGGGGATGCGGGCAGGTGGATCTGGTGGCGACTGCCGCCACCGAGATGGCATCGACTGTCGCGGAGATTGCCCGCAACGCCACCCAGACCTCCCAGGCGACTCAGCAGGCCATCGGCCGGGCGAAGCAGGGTGACAAGGAGGTGGATCAGACCATCCACACCATCCAGCAGGTGGCGGGCACGCTGGTGGATACCCGGCACCTGGTGGACAGCCTGCATCGGGATACCGAGTCGGTGGGGGAGGCCTTGAGCCTCATCAAGCAGATCTCGGACAGAACCAACCTGCTGGCCCTCAATGCCGCCATCGAGGCGGCCCGTGCCGGTGAATCCGGGCGCGGCTTTGCGGTGGTGGCCGACGAGGTGAGAGCGCTTGCCTCCCGTACCCAGCAGGCGGCGGATGACATAGAGCGGATGCTGGGCCGCTTGCGCCAGGGGGCCAACGAGGCGGTGGCTGCCATGCACACGGGGACCGAACAGGCCGGCCTTAGCGTGACGGAGGCCAAACGGGCGGGGAGCGAGCTGACCGACATCGTCAACGAGGTGCGCAAGGTGAGCGACATGACGGCCCAGGTGGCCACCGCCACCGAGGAGCAGCGTTACGTGACCGACGACATCCAGCAAAACGTGATGACCATCCGTGACGTGTATGAGGCCCATCGCCAGCACTCCCATACCCTGCAACAACACAGTGCCGAACTGGATGCCCTGGCCCGGGATCTGGCGGGACGCATCGCCAGCTTCAAGCTGATGGCCCCTTCTTCCCCCCACTGAGCGTTTTGACCTAAAGCTTGTCCTGCCGCTGCCGATAGATAATTCGAGATAGTGTGGAGGACAAGCCGTTGAATGCTTGGGTGTTGGGGTTGATCAGCATATCAGTGAGTATGCAGTTGCAGGCGGGCGTGACCGAATTTGGCGCCGGTCTGGATCAATCCGTCTGGCGTCTGACCTCTGATACCCAGGTGGAGTGCAGGTTGGAGCATCCTATTCCCCGCTGGGGAACCGGGGCCTTTGTCAGCCGGGCCGGGCGCAAGATCAATCTGGATTTCGAGCTCAAGGGGCAGCGACCCCAGGCGCGTACCCAGACAGTGAGCCTCGGGATCATGCCCCCCAGCTGGCGTCCCGGGGTGGCCGGGCGACAGATCAGCCAGTTGCAGTTCTATCAGCAGTTTGACGGCCTGGTGGCGGGGCAGACCGCCTGGACCATGCTGGACGAGCTGGAAGGAGGGCGTATGCCGACTTTCCAGTATCGCGACTGGTATCGTCAGGACAGGCCGGTGCGGATATCGCTCTCGTCGGTCAATTTCAGGGTGAAGTACCAGGCGTTCATGGACTGCCTGAGTGGCTTGCTGCCCTACAGCTTCAACGACATCGCCTTCAGCGTACTCTCCTATGACAAGAACAGCGATCAGTTGTCACCGGCCTCCAAGCGACGGCTGGCGATGATCGGTGACTATGTGAAGGCAGACAAGAGCATCGATGTGGTGGTGATCGACGCCTACAGCGACAGCTATGGCGGCCGCTGGCCAAACCAGAAGCTCTCCGAGAAGCGGGCGGATGCCATCAAGCAGGTGTTTGTGGATCTCGGCATCGAGGAGGGCAAGATCTCGGTGGAAGGGCACGGTGAGAAACAGCACGTGGCCTCCAACGAAACGGAAGCTGGCCGAGCCAAGAACCGCCGGGTGGTGATCAACATGGGACGCAACGGCACTATCTGATCCCGTTGAGTCATCGAGAGGGGCGGCATTT
Organism: Aeromonas sp. TW 6; assembly: GCF_013168745.1. NCBI lineage: Bacteria > Pseudomonadati > Pseudomonadota > Gammaproteobacteria > Aeromonadales > Aeromonadaceae > Aeromonas > Aeromonas sp. TW 6. Next base: position 84,650 of record NZ_JABERS010000012.1, read on the forward strand.
TCGCTGTAGTCAGGAATAAAAAATGCCAGTCGGCGAACCGACTGGCATTTTTTTCGCGGGTATCCGGGATTACTTGGCCAGGGATTCCGGCAGGTTTTCGCGGATCTTGCCGAGCATCTCTTTCAGCACGCGGGGGTTGGCCACCACGATGTTGCCGGAGTTTTCGTAGTTGTGACCACCGACGAAGTCGGTGACGATGGCGCCGGCTTCTTTGGCCAGCAGCTCACCGGCGGCGGTGTCCCAGGGTTTCAGGCCGATTTCCCAGAAACCGTCGACGCGGCCAGCGGCCACATAGGCGAGATCCAGCGAGGCGGAGCCAGCACGACGGATATCGGCACACTCGATGAACATGCTCTGGAACATCTTCAGGTAGGGTTCGATGTGGTGCTTCTGCTTGAACGGGAACCCGGTGGCCAGGATGGTGCCGGAGAGCTCTTTGGCCTTGCCGACACGGATGCGGTAGCCGTTCAGCTGGGCGCCGCTGCCGCGGGTGGCAGTGAACAGCTCGTCACGGATGGGATCGTAGACAACGGCTTGTTCGGTCTTGCCCTTGACGCGCAGAGCGATGGAAACGGCAAAGTGCGGAATGCCCTTGACCAGATTGGTCGTGCCATCCAGTGGGTCGATGATCCATTGGTAGTCCGGATTGGTACCGGCAATCTCGCCAGACTCTTCAGCAACGATGCTGTGTTCCGGGTAAGATTTTTTGATGGTGTGAATGATGGCCGCTTCGGCGTCACGGTCAACGTTGGTCACGAAGTCATTGCTGCCTTTCTGGATAACCTCGATGTTCTCGGGTTGAGAAAAGGCTTTTACTACTACTTGACCGGCGTTGCGCGCAGCGCGCACGGCGATATTCAGCATCGGATGCATAGGTTCACCACTGGATGTTAAAGAACGGGGGATAAAAGGACGCGACATCTTACCAAGATATTCGGGAATAGCAACTGCTATGCCCTCATTCGGTCAGGGTGGTGACTGACAGATCTGACGGCTCCAATAAAGACCTGTAATCAACTAGTCTTATCGCGACAGCCGGATAACAGGCTGTGGTGAGCATAGGGATATGAGCCATGAATCTGTCATTAGTCAGTCAGAAACCGTCGTCGCCGACGACTCTGGGTGTGTTGGCCGCACTGCGTGCCGCCAGCGAAGAGAGCGATTATGTCACCGAGGTCCGGGTGGCGCAGCCCCAGCAGTGGCAACCGTCGAAGGACGAAGCGGCGATCCTGCTGCTGGAAGAAGAGGGGGCTGCCTGGCCTGTTCCGCTCTGGCCAGCAGGAGGCAGTGCACTGGGATTGCCGGTGCTTCCCCTGTTGGTGCATCGACAGTATGAACATACTCCACAGGGGCCGGATGTCCGGGATCCGCATTTTTATTTCGTTTCCAACGGTATTCTGCTGGATGAGGCCGAACTGGCGGATCCTGCCTGCAGCCTGGCGCTGCAAAGCAAGTTTGAATCCTATTTCCCGCTGCTTTCCCGTCTTATCTTGCTGCGCCAGCGCCAACCAGGGGTACTGAGCAGCTAATCATCTCCCCCTCGATGCGGGCTGTTCAAGCGGCACAATATTTGTCATAACTGACCGACATTGTGCCGCTTTGCTATGGCCTGTGCAGCGGCTCACCGTGTGTTCGTCGACGGAGGTGACATGAAGGTTTATGAGTTGAGACGAGCCCCCAATGCCCGTCGGGTCAGAATGTTTCTGGCGGAGAAGGGGATCGAGATGGAATATCAACAGGTCGATCTGGGGGCGGGGGAAAACCTGGCGCCCGCCTTTTTGACCAAGAACCCGGCCGGGCGCATTCCTGTGCTGGAACTCGATGACGGAACCTGTCTGAGTGAAACCCTGGCCATCTGCCGCTATTTTGAAGAGCTCCACCCCGAGCCGAACCTGTTTGGCAGCACCGCGCTGGAGCGCGCCACCATAGAGATGTGGAGTCGCTTCATCGAGTTCAACCTCTGGTTGCCGACCGGTATGGCGTTTCGTCATATCACCGGTTTTTACAAAGACCGGGAGAGGGTCTTCCCCGAATGGGGGGAGGAGTGCAAGCAACAGGCTCAGATCTGGTTTGACAAGCTCGATGCCCGTCTTGCCGAGGTGCCCTATATTGCGGGGGAACGCTTCACCATCGCCGACATTCTTGCCTTCTGTACCATTGATTTTGGCAAGGTGGTTGGCCTGCGTATCACCCCCGAACAGCCCCATTTGCAGGACTGGCATGACCGGGTAAGTGCCCGGTCCAGCGCCCAGGCCTGATCCTTTCCCCTGAACGTTCAAGGAGTCCAAGATGATAGAGTTGTACACTGCCGCCACGCCCAACGGGTTCAAGGTGTCGATCGCCCTCGAAGAGCTGGGGCTGCCCTACAAGGTCATTCCCCTTGATTTCGCGACCATGGAGCAGAAGAAGCCCGAGTTCCTGGCCATCAACCCCAATGGCCGCATCCCGGCCATCGTCGATCGGGACAATGGTGACTTCGCGGTGTTCGAGTCCGGCGCCATCCTTCTCTATCTGGCGGAAAAAACCGGCAAGTTGCTGCCGCAGGATCCCAAGCGTCGCTCCCAGGCCATCCAGTGGCTGATGTTCCAGATGGGGGGCGTCGGTCCCATGATGGGGCAGGCCAACGTCTTCTATCGCTATTTCCCCGAGAAGATCCCGGCCGCCATCGAGCGTTACCAGAAGGAGGGGCGACGCCTGTTCGAGGTGCTCGACGGTCATCTGGCACACCATGAGTATCTTGCGGACGAGTACAGCATCGCCGACATCGCTACCTGGCCCTGGGTGCGCATCCACGACTGGAGTGGTATCTCCATCGAGGGGTTGGTGCATTTGCAGGCATGGATGGCACGCATGGAAGCCAGGCCCGCCTGCCAGAAGGGCATCACCATTCCACCGCGCAATGAGAGCCCCGAGGATCAGGTCAAGCGGGCGCAGCAGATGGTGACTCGCTGACGCCATCATGATGGCCCTGACGGGCCATCTTTTTTATTCCCCTTTGACTCCCCGTTGTTTGACGATCTGCATCGCAGTCGCTTTTTGTCTTTCAAATAAGCCATTTATCAAAAATCAAAAGTCATTCTCCCTGATTGATTGTTATGTTATAACGCCACATCTTTGGTTGATGAACATGAAGCTTGGATGGAAAGGATGACAAAAAAATGCACCGCAGCCGGGTGGTTCGCCCTGGCTCTGATGGCAGGAACGACTGCAGCCGATGGCAAACCGCTTGCCATGGTGGGGCCTTGGGAGATCCACAGTGTCGACCCCGCCAGCAACGGGGTCTTCTTTACTCGCATGCAGGTGGCGGAGACCCTGGTGGATGTCGATGGGAAAGGCAATCTGCAACCCGGGCTTGCCAGTGAGTGGTCGCGTAGCGATGACGGTCTGCAGTGGCGATTCACGTTGCGCCCCGGGGCCCGTTTTCACGATGGCAGCGAGGTGAGCGCCGAGCAGGCCGCTTTTGCCCTGCAACAGGCCTGGCGCAAGCCCGGCGTGATGACCAGCACTCCCATTGCGTCCATCGGATCTGGAGATGGCGTCTTGAAGGTCACCCTGAGCGAACCCTTCGCCTCCCTGCCCGCCGTGCTGGCCCACCCCAGCACTCAGATCCTGGCGAAGGCCGCCTACGATGCCAAGGGGGAGGTAACCCAGGTGATAGGCTCTGGCCCCTACCGCATCACCCGCCTGCAACAACCCCAGCGGATAGAGACTGTGCGTTTCGACGGCTGGCAGGGGGCCAGGCCCGCAATCGAGGAGGTCAGCTACCTGACGGTGGGGCGTGCAGAGAGCCGCACCCTGATGGCCGAGAGCGGTCAGGCCGACATCGCCTGGGGGCTGGATCCGGTCAGCATCCGCCGCTTGCAGCAGGCGTCACGGGTCTCCATCGCCTCGGTCACCCTGCCACGGACCATCCAGCTCAAGCTCAATGGCGCCGATCCCCGTCTGAGCGATCCGGTGGTGCGCCGTGCCTTGAGTCTCGCCATCGATCGTCGTGGTATGGCAGCCGCCCTGCTGCGGGATCCGGAGATGGCGGCAACCCAGCTCTTTCCCCCCACTCTGGGGGAGTGGCACCAGCTCGGGTTGACGCCGCTTGCCTATGACGTCAAGGCGGCCCGGGCGGCCTTCGCGGCGGCAGGCTGGCAGCCGGGGGAGGACGGTGTGCTGCGCAAGGGGGAAGAGCGCTTCGCCCTGACCTTGCGTACCTTCCCTGACCGTCCGGAGCTGCCGCTCCTCGCCACGGCACTGCAGGCGCAGTGGAAGGCGGTGGGGGTGGATCTCAAGGTGGCGGTGGGCAACTCGAGCGAGATCCCGGCGGGCCATCAGGACGGCTCGCTCCAGCTTGGTCTCTACGCCCGCAATTATGCCCTGGTACCGGATCCCTTGGTCACTTTGCTGGGGGATTTGGCCCCTGCCGGTGCGGACTGGGGGGTGATGAACTGGCATTCCCCGGCCATGACGCAAACGCTGACCCGCCTTGCCACGCAAGCCTTGTCGCCCACAGACGCCGCTGCGGCTCGCCGGGAGATAGCCACGACACTGCAACAGGAGTTGCCGCTCCTGCCCATCGCCTGGTACCGCCAGAGCGCGGCGGTCAGTCGGGGGCTGGAGGGGTTTGAACTCGATCCCCAGGAGCGCAGCTATGGCCTGGACAGGTTGACATGGAGCGCACGATGACAGCGACACCCTTGTCTCGCGTCATGGGGATACTGGGTCAGCGTCTGGTGCAGGCGCTGGTGGTTGCCCTGCTGGTGGCCGGACTCTGTTTTCTGATGGTGCAGTCTCTGCCCGGAGACATCGCCTTTCGTATCGCGGCGGGTCGTTATGGCTATGACTATGTCATCGCCGAGACGGCCAACGCGGTGCGCAGCGAGCTGGGGCTGGCCGGCTCGGCCCTTGCCCGTTTTGGCGACTGGCTGTGGGCCTTGCTGCAAGGGGATCTCGGCAGCTCCCTGGTGACGGGCGCACCGGTCGCCACCGACGTGGGTCATCACCTGGGCGCCACCCTGACGCTCGCGAGCGCCTCCGTGGTGCTGGCGCTGGTGGTGGCGCTGCCGCTTGGCAGCCTGAGTGCGCTGCGTCCGGGGGGATGGTGTGATCGCCTGACCCTGGGCTGGAGCGTGCTGATGCGTGCGTTGCCCCCCTTCTTGCTCGGCCTGGTGCTCATGGTGATGCTCTCGGTGGAGCTGGGCTGGGTCAGTGCGGCAGGGCACGGGGAGGGGAGCAACCTGCTGCTGCCCGCCCTGACCCTGGGATTGGGGCTCTCCGGCGTGCTCTCCCGGGTGGTGCGTGAAAGCGTGCTCACCGTGGTGCAGTCCGGTTATTACCGATTTGCCCTCACCAAGGGGCTTTCGCCGGCCCGGGTTTTCTGGCGCCACGGTCTGCGCAACACCGGGGTCAGCATCATCGCCTACACCAGCGTGCAGCTGGTGCTGCTCATCGAGGGGGTCGTGGTGGTCGAGAGCCTGTTTGCCTGGCCCGGGATCGGCCATGCGCTGGTGCACGCCATCTTCTGGCGCGACATCCCCATGGTTCAGGGGACCGTGCTGGTGCTGGCGGTGCTCTTCGTGCTGCTCAATACCCTCACCGACCTGCTTTGTCTTGCCATTGACCCCCGTGGTCCCAAGGAGTCCTGATCATGTCGTTGTCTGTCAAAACGGGGCTGGGCCTGCTCCTGCTGGTGGTGCTGTTTGCCCTGCTGGGCCCCGTGCTCTGGCCCGATCCGGCGGCTCAGGATCTGGCACAGTTTCTGGCTGATCCCTCCTGGCAGGAGCCCCTCGGGCGGGATCAGATGGGGCGCAGCCTGATGGCGCGCCTCGCGGCGGCGACCCGGCTCTCCCTGCTGCTGGGACTGCTGTGCGTCATCACGGCGGCGCTGTTGGGGTCATTGCTGGGCTGGCTCTCGGCCTGGCGCGGCGGCTGGGTCGACGGTCTGCTGCGCAGCCTGGCCGACGGCGTGCTGGCCCTGCCAGGCCTGTTGCTGGTGCTGCTCTTCTCCGCCATGGCCCAGGGTGGCTTTGCCATCCTCTATCTCGGGTTGGCCATGGCCCAGTGGGTGGAGTATTACCGGGTGGTGCGTGCCCGCAGCCGGGGGCTGCTCGCCTCGCCCCAGGTGGAGGCGTCCCGTCTGCTGGGATTCGGCCATGCCCATGTGGTGCGGCGCCATCTCTGGCCCGAGCTCGCCCCCCAGTTGCTCACCATGATGGTCTTCGGCCTAGCGGGTGCCATTCTAACCCTCTCTACCCTGGGCTTTGTCGGAGTGGGCATTCAGCCGCCAACGCCCGAGCTGGGGCTGATGATGACGGAGGCGCTGCCCCACTATCAGGAGGCTCCCCGTCTGTTACTGGCCCCCATTCTTGTCATGGGGCTGATGTTGCTGGCCCTGGTGCTGCTTCATCAGACGCGCGGCCTTGACATGCCATCTTCACAAGGAGCCACCTCATGACGGCCATTCATATCAAGGGGTTGCAGGTCGATGATGGCCAGAAAACCCTGTTGCAGGCGCTGGATTTCACCATTCATCCCGGCACCGCCCTGACCCTGATCGGGGAGAGCGGTTCGGGCAAATCCCTGTTGGCTCATGCCCTGATGGGGACCTTGCCAGCCCCCCTGATAGGCCGGGGCGAGATGGTGTCGGGTGGCCGCCATCACAACCTGGCCGACACGCCTCGTCTGCGCACTCTCTGGGGGCGGGAGCTGGCGATGCTGCCCCAGGAGCCGGTGCTGGCGCTGGATCCCACCATGGGGTTGCTTGCCCAGGTGGAGGAGGGGTGGCTGCCAGGGGGCAAGGAGGCCCGATCGCGGGCCCGCGCCGCCCTCGAGCGGCTTGGACTGGCCGGGCGGGAGGGCGCCTTTGTACACCAGCTCTCGGGAGGCATGGCCCAGCGTGCGGCCTTTGCCGCCGCCACCCTGGGGGAGGCCCGTCTGCTGGTGGCCGACGAGCCCACCAAGGGGCTCGACAGCCGGGCCGCAGCCAGGCTGGGTGCCTTGTTGCTGGGCTACCTGGCCCGTGGACGCCATCTGCTGACCATCACCCATGATCTCTCCCTGGCTCGCGCATTGGGGGGCTGGGTGCTGGTGGTCAAGGGAGGAGAGATCGTGGAGCAGGGGCCCGCCGAGCGTGTGCTGCACACGCCATCCCATGCCTATACCCGGGCCCTGCTGGCGGCGGAGCCCTCCGCCTGGCCCGAGGCGGCTGTCCCTCCCACCGGTGACTGGCTCATCCGCGGGAAGGGGCTTGCCATGGGATATGGGGATCAACCCCTGTTCACGGGGCTCGACCTTGCCCTGGCGCAAGGGGAGCGAATGGCCATCATGGCGCCGAGCGGCGCGGGCAAGAGCACCCTCGGCAACGTGCTGCTGGGTCTGCAACGCCCCCTGCAAGGGGAGGTGCTGCGCCGGGAAGGGATAGCCCCCTGCCGCTGGCAGAAGCTCTATCAGGATCCGGTGCAGGCCTTTGCAAGCCGAGTGCGCCTCGCCACCCAGTTCGATGATGTGCTGCGTCTGCACAGGCTGCCTCGCCATCGGCTTGTCGACTATCTGGCCCGGTTGGGGCTGGATGAACGGCTGCTGACACGCCTGCCAAACCAGGTCTCGGGAGGGGAGCTGCAGCGGCTGTCGCTTATCCGGGCCCTGTTGCTGCGCCCCGTGCTGCTGTTCGCCGATGAGCCCACGTCCCGGCTCGATCCCCTGAGCCAGCAACAGACCATCGCCTGTCTGCTGGAGGAACTGGGAGAGATAGGCTGCGCCCTGCTGCTGGTGACCCATGACGAGGGGCTGGCCGACAAGGTTGCTCCTCGTTGTCTGAGACTGGGGGAGGCGGGTACCCCCATGTTCGAAGGCGCGTCGGCCGAGGTGAGAAGAGTGGGGTAAAGAGGGGACAGGATGAATCCTTCCCCCATGATGAGATGACAGTGACGGGGCCTTGGGCCCCGTCGCATTAGAAAAACTTGGGAAAGCAGATTATAAAGTTTCGTTCGTTTTTTGTGATATGAATCACTAAGATTATCCCAAGCCAGAGAGCGTCCTGCTGCTGGCGGGTGCGGGTCCTCCGCCTTGTTCCTCTTCAACGACCTTTGTCAGACACCTCCTGCAGATCCCTGCCCGGAGGGTGGCGGCTTTTTGATCTTTTTCGGACGACAGTATGTATCGGCACAGCTTCTATCCCCTGTTTTTCCTGACCATTCTGATGGTCGCCGTGGGTCAGATGACCCAGACCCTCTATGTGCCCTCCATTCCCATGATGGCGGGGGACTTCCATGTGGCCTCCGGCCAGCTGCAGGCGGTGATGGCCTGCTACCTCATTCCCTACGGCCTCTCCCAGTTCGTTTATGGCCCCTTGTCGGATCGCATCGGTCGTCGCCCTGTGCTCATCATCGGCATGATGATCTTCCTGGTCGGCACCCTCACCATCCAGCTGATCCCGAGCTTCACCGCCTTGCTGGCGGGCAGCCTGATCCAGGGGCTGGGCACCGGGGCAGGGGGCGCCATGAGCCGGACCGTGATGCGCGACCGTTACAGTGGTGCCGAGCTCAACCGTGCCAACAGCCTGGTAAGCATGGGGGTCATCTTCTCCCCTCTGCTGGCACCTGTGCTGGGCGGCTGGCTCACCGAGCTGTTCAACTGGCGTGCCGGCTACTGGTTCCTGTTCGGTTTTGGTGCCCTGACCACCCTTGCGCTGCTGGCCTGGTTTGGCGAGACGCTGCCAGCATCCGCCCGCCAGCATTCGCTGCGGGTGGGCGCCGCCTATCGTCATGTGCTCGGCAACCCGCGCTTTCAGGGCAACCTGCTCTGTCTGATGGCCACCTTTGCCGGCCTCGCGGTGTTCGAGGCGGCGGCAGGGGTGTTGCTGGGGGACGTGCTCAAGCTGAGTGCCCGCACCGTCAGCGTGCTGTTCGTGCTGCCGCTGCCCGGTTATCTGTTCGGCGCCTGGCTCTCCGCCAGACTGAGTTTTCGCCTGAGCCAGGGCAAGCTGATGCGCCTTGGCATCGCCTTCCTGGCCCTGGGGTCGCTCATCATCCTGGTACCCGGGCTGCTCGGCATGGTGAGCGCTGCCTCCCTGGTGGGCGGGGCTGCGGTCTACTTCATTGGCAGCGGCATTCTCTATCCGACCGCCACCTCCTGTGCCATCGAGCCCTTCCCGGGCCAGGCCGGCACTGCGGGAGCCGTGCTCGGGGGCATGCAGAATCTGGGGGCTGGCGTGGTAACCCTGCTGGCCGCCAGCTTCCCGATGACGGGGCAGGTGACCCTGGGGGCCATCATGACGGTGATGGTGCTGATCGTGGCCTTGAGCTTTGTGTGGCTGCGCCACCACGGCGCGCCCCACGAGCAGATGGCCGTCTGACACGGCCAAGAGCCCGCCCCGTTGGCGGGCTTTTTACTGCCTCCTGCCGGGTGGCGAGACGCCGCAGGGGAGTGGAAGGGGGTTGCCGCGCAGGCAAAGAAAAAGCCCGTCGTGATGACGGGCTTTTTTGGATAGGTACCCCGGAGATGCCGTTGCCGGTTTGGGCCCTTGAACCGTCGGTTCAAGGCGGAGATCTAATCTGGCCGCAGGCTTCTCGGTCGGGCCGAGCATGCTCAATAGCCAGAAGGCAGACCCCCTGTTTGGTATGAATATCGGCTCGGGGACTTGAACCGGCTGACAAACACTCCAGGGAATTTCAAAACTCGGTGCGATTAGGGCTGTTGCGCCTCTTCGCTGGATTCACCGTATTGTCCGTGCTCGATCAAGGCGGCTTCGATGGTGCGTTGCAGCATCTTGATCCGCTTGTCCATGGTCTCAGAGTATTGGTGGTTTTTCTCTTTTTCAAGGCAGAGCTCATGACAGAAATTGAGCGCTGCCATGACGGCCAGCTGTTCGTTGCTGGAGACCTTGGAACGTTGACGAAGCTCGATGAGCTTGTCGGTCAGCTGGTCGGCGGCCTGGCGCAGGGCATCTTGTTGTCCCAGGGGACAGGACACCTTGTAGGGACGTCCCAGAATGACGATTTCTACGGCCTCTATGCTCATGCCTTCCTCAATACGGCGGGGCTGATTTCCGCCTATATCCACGTGGACAACTGGGCGGGACTATATAGCGCAGATGCAGAAGTTTCAAGGCCTTGCTGGCTCTGGCAGGGGGAGAATGCTAGGATCTCGGCCATAAATTCTGCATATTTGCCTGAACTTTGAGCGGATCCTAGATGAGCAAAACAAACCCCCTGAAATACGCCGCCGTGGCGGACCTGATGGCACAGCACGACCTCATGGCGACGGCCGTCGAGGCCCATGGCGTGATCTGCGGCCTGGTGTGCGGTGGCGTGGCCCTGGACGACAAAAGCTGGCAGCCCCATTTCAATGATCTGATCAACGACGGTTTCGGTCTGCCGGCACCGGTGCGCCAGGTGATGACCGACCTCTATCACGAGGTGATCGAGAGCCTGATGGCACAAAAGGGCGTCGAGCTGCTGCTGCCAAGCGACGAGGCGCCGCTCGATGAGCGCATCGACTCGCTGGTGGACTGGTCCCAGGCCTTCCTGGCCGGCTTTGGCGTGGTCCAACAGGAGCTCTCCAAGGCATCCGAAGAGCTGCAGGAGATGATTCAGGACATCGCCAGCATCACCCAGGTCTCTGCCGAGTTCGATCAGGAAGATGAAGAGAACGAAGCCTCCTTCCTGGTGCTCTACGAACACGTGCGCCTCGGGGTCATGATGGCGTTCGAGGAGTTTGGCAAGCGCCCGGCCGCGCCGAGTACGCCGCCGACCCTGCACTGATCTGCCCGCCCAGCGGGTCAATGAAAGAGCGCATCACGGCGCTCTTTCTGTTTTACAAGGGGTGAGAGCAGGGGAGGCACTCTGCTAACCCATGGTGCCAAAGCGGTTTTTTGCCCGTGGCTTCGCATCCCGTCCGCCACCTTTGTGGTAGGATTGGCCCACGTTTTTTCGCCTATGCCCTCTTCTCATGTCTCAATCTGATCTGGTTCACGTCGACGTGGCTATCGTCGGCGGTGGTATGAGCGGTGCCGTGCTGGCCCTCTCCCTTGCCGCCCTGAAAGGACAGGATGGCGCCCCCCTGCAGATCCTGCTGCTGGAGGCGAGTGCGCCCGAGCTCAATGCTCATCCCGGTTTCGATGCCCGTGCCATCGCGCTTTCCGCCGGTACCTGCGAGGCGCTGGCCCGTCACGGCCTCTGGCCGCACCTGGTACCCCACTGCTCCCCCATCAACCATATCCATGTGTCGGATCGGGGCCACTGTGGCCAGACCCGGCTGTCGGCGGCGGAGTATGGCTTGCCCGCCCTCGGTCAGGTGATCGAGCTGTCGGCGGCGGGCATCGTGCTGCAAGAGGCGATCGCCGCCTGCCCGCAGATCCGTATGTTGTGCCCGGCCAGGCTTGAGGCCATCGACCCCGACGAGGGGGGAGTGACGCTCGCCCTGGAGGGGGGCGCGCGCTACCGCACCCGGCTGCTGGTGGCGGCCGACGGGGGCCACTCCTTCGTGCGCCAGCATTTCAAGATGCCGGTCAGTCGCCACGATTATGGCCAGAGCGCCATCATCGCCACCGTCAAGACCGCCGAGGATCCCGCCGGGCGGGCCTTCGAGCGCTTCACCGACGGAGGGCCGTTGGCCCTGCTGCCCATGCAGGACGGCCTCTCCTCTCTGGTGTGGAGCGTCCCGCGGGACGAGGCACAGGCCCTGATGGCGCTGGATGATGCCGCCTTTCTCGCCCGTCTGCAGCAGGCCTTTGGCTGGCGACTCGGGCGCTTCGTGCGCACAGGGGCGCGCAACCTCTACCCCCTGGTGCTGACGGTGGCCGACTATCCCCTGGCCCAGCGTACCGTGCTGGTGGGCAACGCCGCTCACCTGCTGCATCCCATCGCCGGTCAGGGGTTCAACCTCGGCATGCGGGATCTGGACGTGCTGACCCGGACCCTGGCCCGTGCGCTCGCGGCGGGGGAAGACATCGGCGGCTTTGAGGTGCTAAGCGGCTACTGGCAGCAGCGGCGTGACGATCAGGCCCAGACCGTCTGGCTCACGTCCTCCCTGGCCCAGCTCTTCTCAAACCATCACGCTCCCCTGGTGGTGGGCCGCAATCTGGCGCTCTCCCTGATGGGCAGAGTGCCCTGGATCAAGGCACCGCTCGCCTCCCGCACCCTGGGATTCGTGGGCGAGGTGTGCGGCCAATAAGCGCTGTCGCACCGGCGGCAAAGACGATTTCGAGCAAGAGGCACGCCTGTGGGCGTCGCCTCGCAGATCCTGGCGACTCGCCCGGAAAGGACACAAGAGAATGCAGATGCAAGATGTGGATGTGGTGATCGTGGGGGGGGGCATGGTGGGCCTGGGGCTCGCTGCCGCCCTCAAGAACCGGGCGATCAAGGTGGCCATCGTGGAAGGCCGGCTGCCCGATGCAACGCTCGGTGAGACGCCGGACAACAGGGTCAGTGCCCTGAGCCTCGCGAGTCAGCACATCCTGCAAGGGGTCGGCGCCTGGGACGGCATAGTGGCGCGCCGCCTGCAGCCCTACGAGAAGATGCAGGTGTGGGAGCAGGACAGTTTCGGCCACATCGATTTCGATGCCGCCAGCCTGCGTCAGGGGGCCCTTGGCCACATCGTCGAGAACCGGGTGATCCAGCTTGCGCTGCTGGACGCCATCGCGGGGGCCAGCAATATCCAGATGCTGACCCCGGCCCGGGCCACCAGCCTGCAGTGCGGGCCAGCGGGCGCCCTGCTGCTGCTGGAAGATGGCCGGGCCCTCTCGGCCAAGCTGCTGGTGGCCGCCGACGGCGCCCACTCCTGGGTGCGCCGTCAGGCAGACATTCCCCTCACCAGCTGGGATTACGGTCATCACGCCCTGGTGGCGACGGTGCGTTGTGCCGAGCCCCATGAGGCGGTGGCGCGCCAGATCTTCACCCCCCAGGGGCCGCTCGCCTTCCTGCCCCTGTGGCAGCCCGACCTCTGCTCCATCGTGTGGTCTGTGCCCGCGGCCCGCGCCGAGGCGCTCTGCGCCCTGGATGACGACGGCTTCAACCGCCAGCTCACCGCCGCCTTTGATGGGCGCCTCGGGCTGTGCAAGGTGGAGGGGGCTCGCAGCGCCATTCCGCTCACCGCCCGCTACGCCCGCGACTTTGCCCGCGAGCGCCTGGTGCTGGTGGGGGATGCGGCCCACACCATCCACCCGCTGGCGGGGCAGGGCGTGAATCTGGGCTTGCTGGATGCCGCCGCCCTGGCGGAGCAGATCCTCATTCATCACGGCAAGGGCGCGGACATCGGCCTGCTCGCCAACCTGCGGGGCTACGAGCGCTGGCGCAAGAGCGAGGCGGCGCGCATGCTGGCGGCCATGGAGGGGCTCAAGCGACTGTTTGCGGGCAGCAACCCCCTCAAGAAGCTGGTGCGCGGGGTGGGGCTTCGCGCCGTCGACGGTCTTGGTCCCCTCAAGCAGGGCATGATCCGGGCCGCCATGGGGCTGGATGGGGAGCTGCCCACCCTGGCCAAAGGTGAAAAAATCTAATATTACCCCGGGGTTTTAACAAAAAAACTAATCTGACAGGGCGAGATGCCCCTTCGGGGTGTCAGCCTTTAATGTTGGCGAGAAGCGAAACGTTTTTCTGTAAATTGTGACGGGACGGTAAAAATCAACATTAAATCCCGTAATGGCGCGGTTTTGGCTGTTTTTATCACTGTTTTTGCCTTAGTGTCTGGTGTCAGTGAGTTGGGTGAGGATTAGTTTTTTTTGAGCGGTGCCCTGGCACGCTTGTCATATAATCCGCTCCGTTCAAGGAATCACTCCTGCCCGCCCGGGCGGGAACGAGCACAGAGCTTGTGGTCCGTAGTTCCCGACGAGCCGGGGCGGATTGCGAGTGTTGTCGCGAACGCTTAAGGAAACACAGCGATGATCCAGACTACTGTATTGCATCCGAAACACCTGGAAGCGGGTGCCAAGATGGTGGACTTCCACGGTTGGGAGATGCCCATCAACTACGGTTCCCAGTTGGAAGAGCACCATGTGGTGCGCACCGATGCAGGCATGTTCGATGTCTCCCACATGACCATCGTCGATTTGACCGGCGAGCGGGTCAAAGCCTTCCTGCAACACCTGCTGGCCAACGACGTGGCCAAACTCACCGTCCCCGGCAAGGCCCTCTACAGTGGCATGCTCAATCCGGAAGGCGGCGTCATCGATGACCTCATCACCTATTTCCTGACCGATACCTTCTACCGCCTGGTGGTGAACTCCGCCACCCGCGAGAAGGATCTGGCCTGGATCCGCCATCACGCCATCGACTTTGCCGTGAGCGTGACCGAGCGCCCCGAGCTTGCCATGATCGCGGTGCAGGGCCCCCACGCCAAGGCCAAGGCGGCCAAGGTGTTCACCCCCGAGCAGAATGCGGCGGTCGAAGGGATGAAGCCCTTCTTCGGTGTGCAGGCCGGGGATCTCTTCATCGCCACCACCGGCTACACCGGCGAAGATGGCTACGAGATCGTGGTCCCCCAAGAGAAGGCGTGCGATCTGTGGCAGGCCCTGCTGGACAACGGCGTGGCCCCTTGTGGCCTGGGTGCCCGTGATACCCTGCGCCTGGAAGCGGGCATGAACCTCTACGGTCAGGACATGGACGAGTCAATCTCTCCGCTCGCCGCCAACATGGCCTGGACCCTGGCCTGGGAGCCTGCCTCCCGCCAATTCATCGGCCGCGCCGCCCTGGAAGCCCAGAAGGCCGCCGGCAACCAGCCCAAGCTGGTGGGTCTGGTGATGGAAGAAAAGGGCGTGCTGCGTGCCGGCATGCCGGTCACCTTCACCAGCGAGAGCGGCGAGACACGGGAAGGGGTGATCACCTCCGGCTCCTTCTCGCCCACCCTGGGTTACAGCATTGCCCTGGCGCGGGTGCCCCGTGATATCGGTGAACAGGCCCAGGTGGAGATCCGCAAGAAGCAGGTCACCGTGAAAGTCACCAAGCCGGCCTTCGTGCGCAACGGCCAGCCGCTGGTGTAATCATTGATTGCGGCGAGGGTTGACCTTCGCCGCCCCATTTTTGTTGAAGCGATCCAAGAGCATAAAGGAAGCACAAATGAGCCATATCCCGAGCGAACTGAAATATGCCACCTCCCACGAGTGGGTCCGTGTTGAAGCCAACGGCGAAGCCGTGGTCGGCATCACCGAGCACGCCCAGGATCTGCTGGGGGACATGGTGTTCGTCGATCTGCCGGAAGTGGGCAAGCAGGTGAGCGCCGGTGAAGATTGCGCCGTGGCGGAGTCCGTCAAGGCCGCCTCCGACATCTACAGCCCGGTGAGCGGCGAGATCCTGGCCGTCAACGAGGAGCTGGAAGGCAGCCCCGAGCTGGTCAACTCCGACCCCTACGGCGCCGGCTGGCTGTTCCGCATCAAGCTGGACGACGCGGGCGAGCTCGCCAACCTGCTGGATGCCGAAGGCTACCAGAACGTGGTGGACGAAGAGTAATGCCCCCGGGCCCTGCCAACACAGCAGGGCCCTCTTGTATGACTGCCATCCTGCGGCCATGGCGGTTGCAGAATGGGCGCAGCCTTTGCGCCTTCGGGATGCCCTTGCCGCATTCCCCGTCTGCCCGCGGCGGACACAGAACATGAGTGGAGCCGGTTTCGACCGGCTACAGGAACATCAGGTCTTGGTTGTCAGGATGTCATGCCAGGACCTATTACCAGGAAATAGGGAAATGACCCAGTCACTGTTTGAACTCGAGCAAAAAACCGATTTCATCCGCCGTCATATCGGCCCGGGTGAGGAAGAACTGCGGGCCCTGCTCGCCACCGTGGGGGCCGAGAGCCTGGACGATCTGATTGAGCAGACGGTCCCCGCCGCCATCCGTCGTCCGGGGCCGCTTGGTATCGGCGCCCCCATGACCGAAGTGGAGGCCCTGGCCAAGCTCAAGGGCTATGCGGCCAAGAACCAGATCGCCAAGAGCTACATCGGCATGGGCTACCACGACACCCACGTGCCCCACGTCATCCTGCGCAACGTGCTGGAAAACCCGGGCTGGTACACCGCCTACACCCCCTATCAGCCCGAGCTGGCCCAGGGCCGTCTCGAAGCCCTGCTCAACTTCCAGCAGCTGACCCTGGACTTGACCGGCATGGATCTGGCGAGCGCCTCCCTGCTCGATGAAGCCACCGCCGCCGCTGAAGCCATGGCGCTGGCCAAGCGCATGGCCAAATCCAAATCCAACCTCTTCTTCGTGGCCGACGACGTTCACCCCCAGGTGATCGACGTGGTCAAGGAGCGCGCGGTCCACTTCGGTTTCGATGTGGTGGTCGGCCCTGCGGGCGAGGCCGTGAGCGAAGAGGTATTCGGTGCCATGTTCCAGTACCCGGGCACCACCGGCAATGTGGCCGATCTGCGTTCCCTCATTGCCGCCGTCCAGGCCCAGAAGGGGCTGGCCTGCGTCGGGACCGACATGCTCTCCCTGCTGCTGCTCAAATCCCCAGGTGAACTGGGTGCCGACGTGGTGTTCGGCAGTGCCCAGCGCTTCGGTGTGCCCATGGGTTACGGTGGCCCCCACGCCGCCTTCTTCGCCACCCGCGACGCCTACAAGCGCTCCATGCCGGGCCGGATCATCGGCGTCTCCAAGGATGCCCGTGGCAAGAGCGCCCTGCGCATGGCCATGCAGACCCGCGAGCAGCACATCCGCCGCGAGAAGGCCAACTCCAACATCTGTACCGCCCAGGTGCTGCTGGCCAACATGGCGAGCTTCTACGCCGTCTACCACGGCCCGGTGGGGCTCAAGACCATCGCCTCCCGCGTGCACCGTCTGACCACCATCCTGGCGCTCGGCCTCACCGCCAAGGGCGTGGCCCTCAAGCACGGAAGCTGGTTCGATACCCTCACAGTCCTGACGTCGGACAAGGCTGCACTCATTGCCAAGGCCGAAGGGCTCGGTATCAACCTGCGTGCGGATCTGGACGGTGCGCTCGGTGTGTCCCTCTCTGAAACCACCACCCGAGGCGATGTGGCCGAGCTGTTCGACCTGTTCCTTGGGGCGGGTCACGGCCTCGATGTGGAGGCCCTCGACCAGGCCGCCCAGACTCATCACGCCATTCCGCAAGACCTGCTGCGCACCGACGCCGTGCTGACCCACGAGGTATTCAACAAGTACCACTCCGAGACCGAGATGCTGCGCTACATCCACCGTCTCGAAGCGAAAGATCTGGCCCTGAACTACGCCATGATCTCCTTGGGCTCCTGCACCATGAAGCTCAACGCCACCGCCGAGATGATCCCGGTGACCTGGCCCGAATTCGGCAAGCTGCACCCCTTCGCGCCGCTCAAGCAGACCCAGGGCTACCAGCTGCTGCTGGCAGATCTGGAAGACTGGCTGGTGAAGGTGACCGGCTACGATGCGGTCTGCATGCAGCCCAACTCCGGCGCTCAGGGCGAATACGCGGGCCTGCTCGCCATCAAGAAGTACCACGAGTCCCGCGGCGAGGGGCATCGCGATGTGTGCCTCATCCCGGCCTCTGCCCACGGCACCAACCCGGCCTCCGCCCAGATGGCGGGCCTCAAGGTCATCGTCACCGCCTGTGACAAGGCAGGCAACGTGGATCTGGACGACCTGCGCGCCAAGGCCGCCGAGGTCGGAGACCAGCTCTCCTGCCTGATGGTGACCTACCCCTCCACCCACGGGGTGTACGAGGAGACCATCAAGGAGGTGTGCGACATCGTTCACCAGTATGGTGGTCAGGTGTACCTCGACGGCGCCAACATGAACGCGCAGGTCGGGCTGACGGCACCAGGCTTTATCGGCGCGGACGTCTCTCACCTCAACCTGCACAAGACCTTCGCCATTCCTCATGGCGGTGGCGGTCCGGGCATGGGCCCCATCGGTGTGAAGAAACACCTGGCACCGTTTGTAGCCGGTCACGCCGTGGTCAAGACCGACAAGGAGAGCCGTGACAACGGCGCCGTGTCTGCCGCTCCGTTCGGTTCGGCCAGCATTTTGCCCATCAGCTGGATGTACATCGCCATGCTGGGGGACGAGGGGCTCAAGAAATCCACCCAGGTCGCCATCCTCAACGCCAACTACCTGGCCAAGAAGCTCGGCGAGTCCTTCCCCGTGCTCTATACAGGTCGCAACGGCCGGGTGGCCCACGAGTGCATCCTGGACATCCGCCCGCTCAAAGAAGCCAGTGGCATCAGCGAGATGGACGTGGCCAAGCGCCTGATGGACTACGGCTTCCACGCGCCGACCATGAGCTTCCCGGTAGCGGGCACCCTGATGGTCGAGCCGACCGAATCCGAATCCAAGCGCGAGCTGGATCGCTTCGTGGAAGCCATGACCGCCATCCGCGCCGAGATCGCCCGGGTGCAGGACGGTCACTGGAGCCTCGCCGACAACCCCCTGGTCCATGCGCCGCACACCCAGGACGACGTGATGGATGCAGAGTGGAACCGTGGCTACAGCCGCGCCGAGGCGGTCTTCCCATCCGACGCGGTGCGCGCCAGCAAGCTGTGGCCGTCGGTCAACCGTATCGACGACGTCTATGGCGATCGCAATCTGTTCTGCTCCTGCGTACCCACCGAGGATTACGCCAAGTAATCGCGGCGCCGTGAAGAGCTGACAGCCAATATGCACAAGGCCACCCCCAGGGGTGGCCTTGTTGTGTGCGGCGCCCGTGCGAACGGGCTACTCGCCCCGGCGCGCCGCCTCGATGGTGGCAATGTCAATCTTGTCCATCTGCATCATGGCCTCGAAGGCGCGTCTCGCTGCCTCGGGGTCGGGATCGCTTATCGCCTCGATGAGGACCTGAGGAGTGATCTGCCAGGAGATGCCCCACTTGTCCTGACACCAGCCGCACTCGCTCGCCTGACCGCCGCTGTCGATGATGGTGTGCCAGTAACGATCCGTCTCGGCTTGGTCCTGGGTGGCCACCTGAAATGAGAACGCCCAGTTGTGGCGGACCCCGGGCCCGCCGTTGAGGCCGAGGCAGGGGATCCCCATCACCCTGAACTCGACCGTCAGCACATCCCCTTCCTTGCCGGCGGGATAGTCGGCCGGGGCCCGGTGTACGGCACCGACGGCGGAGTCGGGGAAGAGGCTGGCGTAAAACCGTGCCGCCTCCTCGGCATCCCCGTCATACCAGAGGCAAATCCTGTTCTTGACTGGTCTCATTGTGTCGCAGCTCCATCCTGGTGTTTGTCCTTCGACGCCCGTGAGCGGGCGCCCCGATGGGTATCCTGCCGCCCGCAGCGCCTGCTGCTTCGCTGGGTGGCAAGCCAGCCTGTACGCCGTTTGCCACCCGCTTGGGGCTTGCATGATGGGGTCAAGTGTAGTGGCATGGGGATCCTGGTCACCAGGCCGGGAGCTGGCATGAAGGCCGCATCAAGAGAGGAGTCTGCCATGGACAGTACCCAGCGATTCTCGACCCGGGTCGAAGCCTATGTGAAATATCGACCCGGTTATCCCGCCGCCATGCTGGATTTTCTGGCAAGGGAGCTGGCCATGGGGCCCGAGGCCCAGGTGGCGGACATCGGTGCGGGCACCGGCATCCTGACCGCCCTGCTGGCCCCCCGGGTCGCGCGGGTCTGGGCGGTGGAGCCCAACGACGATATGCGGGCAGCCGCCAAACGGCTGCTCGCCCAGGTGGGGAACATCGGCTGGCTGCACGGCAGTGCGGAAGCCACGGGCCTGCCCACGGGGGCGATGGATCTGGTGACGGTCGCCCAGGCGTTTCACTGGTTCGATCGCGCGGCTTTTCGGCAGGAGTGCCAGCGGCTGCTCAAGCCCGGTGGCCAGGTCGCCCTCATCTGGAATGACAGGCTGACGAATACCCCGTTTCTCAAGGCCTATGAAGAGGGGCTGCACGCCTACTCGGGGGATTACGAGGAGGTCAATCATCGCAACCTCGGCGAGGCGGATTTTCGCGCCTTCTTCACCGGGGAGTACCGGCTCGATCGCTTCGAGAACAGCCAGCTGTTCGATCTTGACGGGGTGCTTGGACGGCTCAACTCCTCCTCCTATGCGCCTGTGGCGGGCACGCCGGCCCACGATCAGATGACGGCGCTCGTTCGCCGCGAGTTTGCTCGCCATGCCGTTGACGGCAAGATAGCCTTCAACTATTGCACCCTGGTCTACAGTGGCCGGGTGTAGCACCGTTCAGCGCTGACATCCGCAGTGAAAAGGCCCCCGCCAGTGATGGCGAGGGCCTTGTTTCATTTTGGCGGTCTGTATCCGGGTGATGCGAAAGAGACCGTCGCGCGGCGAAGGGGCGGTATCAGCCCTGATCGATGCCGAGAATGGCCATGGCCTTGGCCAGGGTATCGACCGATTCCTGATGCTTGCCCGCGTTGTGCAGGGTCTCTCCGTCCGCTCTCAACTGTTTTACCTCGGCCAGTTGCTCGGCACTGAGGGCGGGGCCTGTGGCCAGGGCGTCGTCTATCTTCTTCATGTCCATGGGGCAGTGGAAGGCGAGGGCACTGCCGCCAAAGAGCAGGGCTGCCAACAACAGCATGAGTCTCATCTTTCGGATCTCCATGTGGGGTTCCCGTCAAGCATAGCCCCGCAGGGGGAGGGCATTCGGGTTGAAGGGGGCGGGAGGCAGGGGCTACCATGACCCTTTTGTTGCGAGGAGGCTCCATGGCACTGACAAGGTTGCTGTCCCCCCTGACCAGTCTGGTGATCTTCATTCTGGGTCACGGTCTGTTCAATACCCTGTTGACGGTGCGTCTCTCCGCCGAGCAGGTGTCCGCCCAGGCCATCGGTCTGGTGTCGGCTGCCTATTTCGGCGGCCTGGTGCTGGGGACCTTCATCAATGCCCGCCTCATCATCCGGGTGGGTCATATCCGGGCCTATGCGGCTTACGCCTCCCTGCTCTGTTTTCTGTTTCTGCTGCACGGCATGGTGGTGGAGCCTGTCACCTGGGCGGCGCTGCGGCTGATCGGGGGGTTTGCCACCGGCGGCCTGTTCGTGGTGCTGGAGTCCTGGATGCTGGTCTCAAGCACCCCGGCGAACCGGGGGCGGTTGATGTCCCTCTACATGATCCTGCTGTACGGCTCACTCGCCCTGGGCCAGCTGCTGCTCAAGCAGGTGGACCCCATGGTGTTGACGCCGTTCGCCCTGTGCGCCATGGCGGCGACCCTCTCCGTGGTGCCTTTGGCTCTCTCCCGGGTGGCGACGCCGGCCATGGTGGCTCCCCAGCCGGTGGGAGTACTGGAGCTGGTGCGCCTCACTCCGGCGGGAATGGGCAGCAGCTTTACCTCGGGCCTCATCCTCGGGGCCATCTATGGGCTGTTGCCGCTCTATTTCACCGACAGCGGCGCCTCCCTCTCCCAGGTGGCGGACATGATGGCGCTGGTGATCCTGGGGGGGATGTGTCTGCAATATCCTATCGGACGTGCATCTGATCGTTACGACAGACGGTTGGTGATCCTGCTGCTCTGCGCCCTGCTGACCCTGATCGCGTTGTTGATGGTGCTGCTGCCGGAGCCCTGGCGTGAGCCAGTCGAGGGGACTCTTGTCTTCCTGCTGGGGGGCATGGCGTTCTCCATCTATCCCTTGAGCCTCAGCCATGCCTGCGATGAACTGCGCCCGGATCAGGTGCTGGGGGCAAACCAGGGGTTGCTGCTTGCCTACAGCCTGGGGGCCATGACGGGTCCGCTGCTGGCCCCCTTTACCATGGCAACGTTCGGACCACAGGGGCTGTTCGTCTACTTTGCCCTGTGCGGTCTGCTGCTGTCGGCCTATCTCGGCTGGCGCAGGCGTAAGCGAGCCCCCATTCCGCTGACGGAGCATCAGGTTTTCATACCTGTGCCCCCCAACACCCCCATGACGGCGGAGCTGGAGCCAAGAACGGATCTGGAAGGGGAGGCAGTGCCGGCGAGCTATGCTGCGCCTGATGCAGAAGAGAGAGCGGTGAGTGAAGAGGGGCAGGAGAGGGACGCGCCGCAGGGGCGCTGAAGGCTGGCGACCCAACGACAGGGATAAAAAAACCGACTCCAGGGAGTTAATGCCAGTCAGTTAAGCCTGACTGGCATTGTTTTTACTAGGTTTTCTCGTCGCATACTTCTGTGGTTTGGCTTTGATGCACCTTGGGTAACTTCGTTCTCGGCGGGCGGGTAACTTGAACTGCTC
>NZ_JABERS010000013.1:0-101878 GCF_013168745.1 Aeromonas sp. TW 6
TGATCGAGGTTACGGATCGAGATAGCGGGTGCGGCCATGATGATCTACCTGCAAAAGAGAGTAATAGATCAGAACGGCCGATCGCCGTCAAGCACTGAAAATAGCAAAATCAGGTGCGGAATGACGGGTATCTAACAGTAATGGTTCAGGAGCATCTTAGAATTATGGCCAGCCTCGTTTTTTCCTATTCTCATGCTGATGAAGCATTACGTAATGAACTTGAAAAACATCTATCACCCTTGAAACGCATGGGGAGAATATCCACATGGCACGATCGGTGCATTATTCCTGGGGAAGTATTCGAGCATAAGATTGATCAGTATTTTTCTGAAGCAGACATTGTGCTTTTGCTGATTAGCAGTGACTTTATTGCTTCTGATTATTGTTATCAGGTTGAAATGGCAAATGCTATGGAGCGCCATAGAAGGGGCGAGGCAATAGTTATTCCGGTAATTTTAAGGGAATGTGCTTGGCATCAATTACCGTTTGGCAAAATCCTTGCTGCCACTGTGGATGGTAAACCAATTACGAAATTCGCTAGTCACGATGAAGGTTATGTGCAGGTGGTCGATGCCGTAGTACGCGCCATTGATAATATGGAGGCGAAAAATACGCAGCAGGATGTGAGCCTTCGTTCACAGATTACTACATTTTCTTCGGCTCAAGAAACTGGATCAATTCTCACACCAAGATCCAGCAACCTTTCCTTGCCGAAGAGCTTCACCGATCTCGATAAAGATCGTGCCTGCCGTGAAGGGTTTGAGTACGTTACCAGATATTTTGAAAACTCCCTATCTGAGCTTAAAAAGCGTAATTCAGGAGTAGACTCTGAGTTCCATCAGCTGGATGCCAATGCATTCAGTTGCGCGATTTACATCAGCGGTAGCCGGGTTGGTCAGTGTGCTATTTGGCGTAACAATGGCCGTAGTTATGGGGTGGGTGATATATGTTATGGCCAGGATGGCATGGCCAGAAATAGTTACAATGAATGTTTGACCATTACCGAAAATGGTCAAACCCTTGGTTTTCGTCCATTGATGGGTGGTTACACCATGAGTTCTTCAAGAGAAACATTGCTCACGAACGAAGGAATGGCGGAACACCTCTGGGATATGTTTTTCAACCAAATTAAGCAAGACCGCAAGTTAGGCTGATTTTACGAAAACTAACATTTAACACCAGCGATGGTAATAAATTAAGGTTTCATTTATTACCTCAAAATAATAGGGAGCGACTATTCGCTCCCTATTATTTTATTACCCTTCCTGATTTTCCCCGGCTGCCGGCTCGGCGCCGGCGACGGGTTCAATCTCGATGCGATCGACTCGCTGCAGACCGCGGGGCAACTTGGCGCCGCGGCGGCCGCGCTCGCCGCGGTAGTAGTCAAGGTCAGATGGCTTGAGGGTCAGCTTGCGCTTGCCGGCAAACAGGGTGACGGACTGGCCCTGCGGAATGACGGCGGCCATCACCACAAACTCCTCTCTCGCCTTCACGCGAGCCGAGGGGATGCTGATGAGCTTGTTGCCCTTGCCCTTGCCGAGCACCGGCAGGGTATTGAGCGGGAACAGCAGCATACGCCCCTCGTTGGAGATGGCCATACAGAGATCCGTGTCCGGCGCCCCTATCCTCTGGGGTGCCATGACGATGCCCCCTTCCGGCACGGTGAGCAGCGCCTTGCCGTTCTTGTTCTTGCCAATGAGGTCGTCGTATTTGCAGACGAAGCCGTAGCCGGCGTCGGAGCAAACGAGATACGGCTCACCTTCGTTGCCCATCACCAGATGGCGCACCTCTTCCCCAGCACCCAGTGCGAAGCGGCCGGTGAGCGGCTCACCCTGACTGCGGGCCGACGGCAGGGTGTGGGCCTCCAGCGAGTAGGTTCTCCCCAGGGTGGAGAGGAACACCGCCTGCTGGTTGCTGCGGCCATGGGCGTGGGCGAGATAGTTGTCCCCCGCCTTGTAGGAGAGGCCGGCCACATCCACGTCGTGGCCCTTGGCGGCGCGCACCCACCCCTTGTCGGAGAGGATCACGGTCACCGGCTCGCTCGGGGTGAGCTCCTTCTCGGTCAGGGCGACGGCGGTGGCGCGCTCCACCAGCGGGGTGCGGCGATCGTCGCCGTACTTCTCGGCATCCGCCAGGATCTCTTTCTTGAGCAGGGTGCTGAGACGGCGCTCGGAGCCCAGGATCAGTTCCAGCTTGTCGCGCTCTTCCGCCAGTTCGTTCTGCTCGGCGCGCAGCTTGAACTCTTCGAGCTTGGCCAGGTGGCGCAGTTTGAGCTCGAGGATCGCCTCGGCCTGGGTCTCGGTGATGTTGAAACGCTCCATCATCACCCGGCCCGGCTCCTCCTCGGTGCGGATGATCTCGATCACCTCGTCGATGTTGAGGTAGGCGATGAGCAAACCTTCGAGGATGTGCAGGCGGGCCAGCACCTTGTCGAGGCGATACTGCAGGCGGCGGCGCACCGTCTCGCGGCGGAAGCTAAGCCACTCGGTGAGGATGGTCTTGAGGTCTTTCACCTGAGGCCGGTTGTCCAGACCCAGGATGTTGAGGTTGACCCGGTAGTTCTTCTCCAAGTCCGTGGTGGCGAACAGGTGGGCCATCAGCCCCTCCACGTCCACCCGGTTGGAGCGCGGCACTATCACCAGACGGGTCGGGTTTTCGTGGTCCGATTCATCCCGCAGATCGGTAACCATGGGCAGCTTTTTCGCCACCATCTGGGCGGCAATCTGCTCCATGATCTTGGCGCCGGAGGCCTGATGGGGCAGCGCCGTGATGACGATATCGCCATCCTCTTCGCTCCAGACCGCCCGCTGCTTGATGGAGCCCTTGCCGGTCTCGTAGATTTTACGGATGTCATCGCGGGGCGTGATGATCTCGGCATTGGTCGGGTAATCCGGCCCCTGCACATGGGCCATCAGGGCATCCAGGCCGGCATTGGGATTGTCCAGCAGCTCCACGCAGGCGTGGGCCACTTCCCGCGCGTTGTGGGGCGGGATATCGGTCGCCATCCCCACCGCGATACCGGTCACCCCGTTGAGCAGGATGTGCGGCAAACGGGCAGGCAGCACCACGGGCTCTTTCATGGTGCCGTCGAAGTTCGGCGTCCACTCCACAGTGCCCTGGCCGAGCTCGGAGAGCAGTAGCTCGGAGAAACGCGACAGCCGCGCCTCGGTATAACGCATGGCGGCGAAGGATTTGGGATCGTCCGGCGCACCCCAGTTGCCCTGACCGTCCACCAGCGGGTAGCGGTAGGAGAAGGGTTGGGCCATCAGCACCATGGCTTCGTAACAGGCGCTGTCACCGTGGGGGTGGTACTTACCCAGCACGTCACCCACGGTACGGGCGGACTTCTTGTGCTTGGAGAGGGCCGACAGCCCCAGCTCGCTCATGGCGTAGATGATGCGCCGCTGCACGGGCTTGAGGCCGTCGCCGATATGCGGTAAGGCCCGATCCATGATGACGTACATGGAGTAGTTCAAGTAAGCCTGCTCGGTGAAGGTGCGCATTGGCTGGCGCTCTACCCCGTCCAGACTGAGCTCGATGGCATCACTCATGTGATTATCTCTTTCGGTTCGGGAGCTGGTTGGCGCTCTACTTCATCCAACAGACTGAGCTCGATAGCATCACTCATAAGGTTGTTCTCTTGCTATGGCACGCCCTCAGAGGGCACGCCGGAAATGCGGGTCGGCAGGGGGCCGACGGTGAATCACAAGCCCCCCTCCCAACCTCCCCCTCCATGAGGGGGAGGAGAGGCTTGGCCCCCTCCCCTTGCGAAGGGGAGGGCCGGGGTACTTGCGACTCGCTTTAGATGATGGCGAGGTTGCCCTTCTCTTCCAGCCATTCGCGGCGATCACCGGCGCGCTTCTTGGCCAGCAGCATGTCCATCAGTTGCAGGGTCTCGTCCCCATCTTCCCCTTCTGCCCCCCCTTCCGCGCCCATGGTGAGCTGCACCAGGCGGCGGGTGTTGGGATCCATGGTGGTTTCCCGCAACTGCTTGGGGTTCATCTCACCCAGCCCCTTGAATCGGGTCACCATCACCTTGCCCTTCTTCTTCTCGGCTTCGACCCGTTGCAGCACGCCGTTCTTCTCGTCCTCGTCGAGGGCGTAGAAGACCTCCTTGCCGATGTCGATACGATAGAGGGGCGGCATGGCCACATAGACATGGCCCTTTTCCACCAGCGTGCGGAAGTGCTTCACAAAGAGGGCGCAGAGCAGGGTGGCGATGTGCAGACCGTCCGAGTCCGCATCCGCCAGGATGCACACCTTGCCGTAGCGCAGGCCACTGAGATCGTCGGAGTCGGGGTCGAGCCCGATCGCCACCGAGATGTCGTGTACTTCTTGCGAGGCGAGCACCTGACCGGCCTCCACCTCCCAGGTGTTCAGGATCTTGCCGCGCAGGGGCATGATGGCCTGGAATTCGCGATCCCGCGCCTGCTTGGCACTGCCGCCCGCGGAGTCACCCTCCACCAGGAAGAGCTCCCCCTGCATGGGGTCGGCGCAGCCGCAATCGGTCAGCTTGCCGGGCAGGGCCGGGCCTTGCGTTATCTTCTTGCGCACCACCGTCTTGGCGGCGCGCATCCGGCGCTGGGCGCTGGAGATGCAGAGCTCCGCCAGCTGTTCGGCCAGCTCGGTGTTGCTGTTCAGATAGAGGCTGAAGGCATCCTTCACCACGCCCGACACGAAGGCCGAGCTCTGGCGGGACGACAGACGCTCCTTGGTCTGGCCGGCAAACTGCGGGTCCTGCATCTTGATGGAGAGGATGTAGGCGCAGCGATCCCAGATGTCTTCCGGGGTGAGCTTGACCCCGCGGGGCAAGAGGTTGCGGAACTCGCAGAACTCGCGCATGGCATCGAGCAGCCCCTGGCGCAGGCCGTTGACATGGGTGCCACCGAGCGCGGTGGGAATGAGGTTCACATAGGATTCGGCGAGGCACTCGCCCCCTTCCGGTAACCAGCACAGAGCCCAGTCCACCGCCGACTGCTCGGAGCTGAAAGAACCGACGAAGGGCTGCTCCGGCAGGCAGGTGAACTGCTTGACCGCATCGATGAGGTAATCCTTGAGGCCGTCTTCGTAGCACCACTCCAACTTGATGCCGGTGTTCTTGTCGAGGAACTTGATGGTGAGGCCCGGGCAGAGCACGGCCTTGGCTTTGAGCAGGTGCTCCAGCTTGGAAACCGAGAAGCGCGGCGAATCGAAGTAGCGCGCCTCCGGCCAGAAGCGCACCCGGGTGCCGGTGTTGCGACGGCCGCAGGTGCCTGTGATGGTCAGATCAGACACCTTCTCGCCCCGCTCGAAGGCGATGTCATAGACCTGGCCGTCCCGGCGCACAGTCACTTCGACCCGATCGGAGAGGGCGTTCACCACGGAGATCCCCACCCCGTGCAAGCCGCCGGAGAACTGGTAGTTCTTGTTGGAGAACTTGCCCCCCGCGTGCAGCTTGCAGAGGATCAGCTCCACACCGGAGACCCCTTCCTCCGGGTGGATGTCCACCGGCATGCCGCGACCGTCGTCGATCACCTCGAGGGACTGATCCTCGTGCAGGATCACCTCCAGATTGCGGGCGTGACCCGCCAGCGCCTCGTCGACGCTGTTGTCGATGACCTCCTGGCCGAGGTGATTGGGCCGGGTGGTGTCGGTGTACATGCCGGGGCGGCGACGCACCGGTTCAAGGCCATTGAGGACCTCAATGGCATCCGCATTGTATTGAGTGGACATGGAGGGCCTTGCGAATTGACGTTTGGGGGGAATCTTACTCGCTGGGAGGGCCCGGGACAAATGGGGCGCTCGCAAAGGGTGATCCAGAGGGGCTCCGGCCTCCCCGCCCGGGATCAGGCGGGTTCCCCGGGCAGGGCCTGCACAAGCTGGGAGAGGGAGCAATGGAGTCGCCACACCAGTCCCGCCAGTGCCCGGGCCGCCGGGTCTGCATGTTCCCCCAGCCCTTGGCTGATGCGGTCCAGCTCCGCCAGGGTGCGCCCCAGGGTCTCGTGCTGCACGCCCCCTTCGGTCAGAATGCCTTTCAGGCAGCGCAGACAGCCGTCCCGCACCAGATAGAGGGCCGGATCCCGGCTGCGCCAGAGCCTGAGCTGCCAGACGATATGGCTGCAATTGAGCAGCACCACGCCCCAGCGCAGCACCCAGAGCCGGGCCCCCTGATCCTGACTCTGGCTGAGCTGGCTCACCGCGTGATAGACCCGGGATTCAAACTCCCCCTCGCTCTGATGCGGGGCCGGGGCCAGCTGGTCCACGAAATCCCGCCGCAGACGATGCATCAGGCGGCGGCTCTTGCGCCGATCCGAGCTGGGCCTCAGGAGCTGGAACGCCAGCCCTGCACTCATCACTCCCAGTGCCTGGGCAAGGCTGCTGTTGACGAAGGCGAGGTAGTCGTAGCTCGGCGGATTGGTGATGGCGAGGAAGGAGCCGAGCAGCACGATGAGCTGGCCCCAGAGCGCCGCCCCCTGGGGGCGCTGCAATTTCAGCAGTTGCAGGGTGATGAGGGCGGGGAACAGCAGGGAGCAGAAGATCCAGAAGTCGTCGATGCGGATCATCAGCCCGAACTTGACCCCGAAGCAGATAAAGCTGAGCAGCACGATGGCCTTGAGCATGGTCTGGGCCCCCTTGGCCGGGGCCGGGGTGGCGGAATAGAGCACGCAGCAGATGGCGAGCAGGGTCAGGGCTGCGGCGCCCGCATCCCACTGGGTGTGGATCCAGAAGGTGCAGCCCAGCATCACGCAGAGGAAGGTACGCCCCCCGTTGTAGGCCGCCTCCAGGCCGTCGGTGTGGCTGGTCAGAGAGCTGTGGCGCGGCGGCGCCGGCCACTCCTGACCATCGTGGCGGGCCAGCCTTTCCAGCCAGCGCTGACACTCCAGGTAGCTCCAGCAGAAGTGGCGCAGCCGCAGCCAGAAGGCCTGACAGCGATAATCGTCCCCCGAACGGGCCACGAAGGGTGCCATCAGGCGGGCGATGCGCAGCTTGTCGCAGCCCCCCTGTCCCAGCTCCCGCAGCACGGCGGCCAGCATGGGGGCCGGGTCGACTGCGTCCTCTGGCCAGTGTTGCAGCATGCGGCGCAGCCCCGAGATGAGGCTGACCATCCTCAGCTGGCGATGGAGCAGATAGTTCAGCAACTGGTTGTGGCGACGCAGGCGGTGGTGGCTCCAGACGGCCTGGATGCGCAGCACGTTCAGGGTGAGGATCTGACCGATCACCCCCTCGTGGGCGGTGCGCACATCGGCGCCCGTCTCCCCGAGCCAGAGCAGCTGGGCATGTTCCAGCAGCCGGGTCTGGCTCTTGCCAAGGGAGTCCAGCAGGGTCTCGCCATCGGAGAAACTCGGCAGGATCATCATCATCAGGCCGCCGCAGAGGATGCCGACGATCACCTCGCTCACCCGGGCCTGGGCGATGTCGAAGATATGTTGCGGGTCGGTCAGGTTGACGCAGGAGAAGGCGATGATGGCGGCGGTATAGCCCGCCAGGGCGAAACCGTAGGAGACGTTGTTCTGATGGTGGTTGGAGATGTAGGTGCAACCCCCCAGCCAGAGGGCGATAAGCAGGCTGAAGAGCCAGGGATCACCGATGCCAAGGCCGGTGATCATCACCGCCGCCATGGCGCCGATGAGGCTGCCCACCACCCGCCCCAGGCTCTTGCTGATGACGCCCCCCACGGTGGGAAAGCTCACCACGGCGGCGGAGGTCATGGCCCAGTAGGGAGAGTCGAGTTGCAGCACGAACGCCAGCCAGAGCGACAGGCACATGGCCAGGGCATTGCGCAGGGCGTAGCGCCACTGTCCGCCGTTGGCCTTGCCCCAGGGGGTCTGGCGCCAGAGCGAGGGGATCACTCTAGTCCCCTATGGTGATGGTACAGGTCGTGCCCGCGATCAAGACCAGATCCGGGGGAATCGCCAGCAGCCTGATCCGCACCGGCACCCGCTGGGCCAGGCGCACCCAGGGCACGTTCGGCTTGACGTCGAGCAGCAGCCCCTCGCTGCCTTCCAGGCTCTGATCGTGAATGGCGCGCCCTATGCTTTCCACCTCCCCCCTGAGTACCCGATCCCCGCTGTAGAGCACCACCTCGGCCGGTTTGCCGGGGGCGATGTGCCTGAGCTTGGTCTCTTCGAAATAGCCCTGCACATAGAAGGAGTGGGTGTCTATCAGGGCCACCAGGGGCACCCCGGCGGTGGCGTAGTTGCCGACCCTGGCCTGCAGGTTGGTGATGTAGCCGTCGCTCGCAGCATGGACCTCGGTCCGGGCAAGGGACCATCTGGCCTGCTCCAGATTGGCTTGGGCCACCTCATAGGCCGCCTTCATCGCCTGGGCATTGAGCCTGGATTCATCCACCGCCTCGGCGGAGATGACGGTGCGGGAGAGGCTCTGGCGACGGTTCGCCTCGTGCTCCGCCTTATCGAGATCCGACTTGGCCTTGGCCAGGGCCGCGCTGGCGTTGTCCAGCGCGATGCGATAGGGCTCGGGATCCAGGGTGAAGAGCAGCTCCCCCGCCTTCACCAGCTGGTTGTCCTTGACCCCTATCCTGACGATCTTGCCCGACACCTGGGGCGTGATGCTGACCAGCTCGGCCCTCACCTTGCCATCCCGGGTCCAGGGACCCTGCATGTAGTCGTTCCACAGCCACCAGAGCGACACCAGCGCCAGGGCAAAGACCAGCAGGGTGGAGAAGTATTTGAGGGTCGCAAGGGGTGATTTAGCCATGTAGCAATATCCATAGGGCGCCGCTGACGGCGAGGATGAAGAGGGAGAGATCCATCAGCAGGGGGTGCCAGACCTCGCCGCCGTAGAGCCAGTCCCGCAGCAGATGGTGCAGCGGCAGCCAGCCCAGCAGGCCGAGCAGCACAGCCTTGAACAGGGGCGGAAAATAGAGCGAGGCCCCGAGGATCAGATCCGGCAGCGCTGAAGCAGTCGTCACGGGTGTGCCCCCTGTTGGCAGAGATGGAATGAAGAGAGAGGCCGGGGTCCGCCGGGAGACGGACAGGGCAAGGTTAACACAGCCATGGCGGGGGCTACACAAGCAGATGACCCCCTGAGATGTCGTCACGGGAGTGACGCGGCAACGCCTCGCCCGTCCTCCCCGCCACCCGTCGGGCAGTCACCTCGCGTTCAATCGGCTACGGTATCTGCAGGGTGATGCACCCCGTCGCGGGTCGGCACCTCTCCCAGATCGAACGGGTTGACCCCCTCCAGACAGGCGAGGTTGTAGCCATATTCCGCCGGATTGGATCGGCGCTGGTGATGGGTGTAGATGCCGCAGACGCTGCAAAAGTAGTGTTTCGCGGTGCGGGTGTTGAACTGGTAGCAGCGAAGCGCCGCCTCCCCTTGCAGGATGCGGATGCCGGAGAGCGGCACCGAGGCGACGATGGCCCCTCGCCGCCGACAGAAGGAGCAGTCGCAGCGGCGCGGATCCACCACGCCATCCGGCAGGGTCAGCTCCAGCACCACGGCGCCGCAGTGGCAGCTTGCCTTGTGTTTCTTCTGGATGGGGGTATTGCCGATGCGTGTGATCATGCTGCCTCCTTGCCGCAGTGTCAGGCTGCGAACCGGTTAATCGAACAGGGTATCCCCCCGCCCCTGCGACAGATGGTCATGCAGGGTGCGCAACTGGGACGCAACCACCCGGTGGCGGGAGAGTTCGGGCAAGGCGTCGATGGGGAAGTACTCCGCCCCTTTGGTTTCATCGGTGTCGGTAAGCAGAGCGCCGCCCGTCACCTCGCACAGGAAGAAGGCCTTGTGGGCGTGGGGCAGCTGCGGGGGATGGGGATGCTTGAGCTTGTCGAACAGGGCCAGCAGCTGCACCGCCCGACAGACGAGGCCGGTCTCCTCCACCACTTCCCGCACCACGGCGTCCGCAGGCGAATCGCCGATGTCGCACCAGCCCCCCGGCAGGGTCCAGCGCCCGTCACTGCGCTCCTGCACCAGCAGGACATGGCCCGCGTCGTTCTGAATGAAGGCCCGCACATCGAGCTTGGGGGTGGGATAGCCGCTGTCGAGGGCAATCCAGTCGCCGATGGCATCGGGAGCCAGCTCGCTCTGGCTGGCGATGAGCGTCACCGTGGCCGCTCGCAGCGCCTCGAAGCGGGCGATGTCGAAGGGATCCCGGGAGTAGGTGAGCCCCGCCTGGGCCGTGGCCAGCACCTGTTCGAGGAAGGCGGCCAACGGCGGTTGCATGGCTAGAGCCCGAGGAAACGGACGATCTGGGCGGGGTAGCGCTCGAAGCCTGTGAAGGCGTGATCGCCGCCGCACTCCAGGGAGAGACGGGCAAAGCGGTATTCGTCCAGCGCCTTGCGATAGTCGAGCACCTCGTCCTCCTGCTGTTGCAGCACCCAGAGCCGCTCGGGAGCAGTCACCGGCACCGCCAGCGCTCTCAGCTCGTCCATGTGCCCAGGCAACAGTTCATAGCGTTCGCCGCTGTAGGGGTTGGTCTGGGGGCCGAGGTAGTCGCAGAGCAGCTCGTGGGGGCGCACCGCCGGGTTGATGAGGGCGGCGCGGCAACCGTATCGCTCGCTGACCCGGGTCGCCATAAAGCCACCGAGGGAGCTGCCCACGGCGCCAAGCTTGAATTCGTTGCCATAACGGCTCTGCAGATCGGCAATGGTCTGCTCGATGGCCACCCAGGCGGCCGCCGGGGTGTTGGGCTGGGCCGGGATCACCACCTCGATATCGGGCCTGTTCTCTGCCACCCAGGCCGCCATCTGCTGCGCCTTGGCCGAGCCGGGGGATGAATTGAAACCGTGCAGGTAGAGGAGTACGGGCTTCATGGCAACCCCTCAGTAACCGGTGGCATTGGGGTCGGGCACGAACTGCCCCAGCGGCAGGCGCCACACCTGACTCGCCACCCGGCCATCCGGGTGCAGGGTGAGATAGCGCCAGCCCGGGCCAGATTCGTCCAGTGCGAAACCGTCGGAGAGCGGCTTGAACTGGATGCAGGTAGAGGGGCTGGCGATGAGCCGCACTCCGTGGTGCACCTCGTCAAACTCCTGATGGACGTGGCCGAACAGGATGGTCTTCTGCTGCGGGTGGCGGGCCAGCACGGCGAACAGGTCGTCGGCATTCTTGAGGTTGTGCTGATCCAGCCAGGCGCAGCCCACCGGCACCGCCTGATGGTGCAGGGCGATGAGGGCATGGCGCTCGGGATGCTGGCGCAGGGCCTGATCCAGGGCCGCCAGCTGGTGATCCCCCAGCACCCCGTGGGGTTTGCCGCGCACCTGGGTATCCAGCAGGATCACCTGCCAGTGATCCCCCACCAGTTGCTTGGCCTCGCTGATGCCGGCCGCATGGAGGTATTCGGTCATCAGGGGGCCGTCGTCGTGGTTGCCGGGCAACCAGTAGATGGGGCGGGCCAGGGGCGCCATCATGGAGGCGAAACGCTGGTAGGACTCCGGGCTGTGATCCTGGGAAAGATCCCCGGTGGCGAGGATGAGCTCGAACGGGTGCTCGTTGGCCTGCACCCGCTCCAGCACGGCGGCCAGACTCTGCGCCGTGGGCACGGCCAGCAGCCGCCCCTCGGCACTGGCGAAGAGATGGGTATCGGTAATCTGTAACAGGCGCACACTGCCGTCCGGCGCCTGAGGTAGCTCTGTTTCCAAAATCACGCTTCTTTTTTTATGGGTTCGACTAGAGGATGTTAATCAGGCTGGTGCCGTGTTTGAGACAAAATCTCAACCAATCGGCCAAGAATAGATTTACCTGCTCCTTTTCATCCCTGTGATGCATTTTTTGATTGGGATAATCATAACGTGGTTGCAACATTGAAATCTGTTGCGCCGCACACACTTCCGCCATTCGCACATCATGATACAAACGAATCTCTATCCGGGCTTGCAAGTAGCTCGGCAATTCGGGGTTGTGCTGGGCCAGGATCACCTGGCTGGTGAAGCGGCTCTCCTCGGTCACCGTGAGCTGGAACTGCAGGCCGTTGCCGACCTGATAGCGGCGCTCGGCACCCACGCTGCCGCCGGGCGGCAACAGTTTCATCAGCGCCATGTAATTGACCTCGCAGGTACGCTGCAAGGACATCAAATCAGGCACATAGCGCTTCATCGGGCTCTGGACTAATGACATGTCGCGGCTCCCTCAATCAGGGTCCATGAAGGGTGGACCCACTGCACAGTGTTCCAGTCGGACACAGGGCACCTGACCCGGGTCTGAACGAGCGTCACCTCAGCGCCCCGCCAGCCAGCGTGCCCGCAGCTCGCCGTGATTCAGGGCCAGCCACTGCAGGGCGATGACGGAGGCGGCATTGTCGATGCGCCCCTCTTTGAGCCAGGCATAGGCCTGCTCGCGGCTCACCACGTGGACCCGGATGTCTTCCCCCTCTTCCGCCAGACCGTGTATCCCCTTGGCCTGACTGGCATCCACCTCGCCCACGAACACCTCGATGCGCTCGGTGCTGCCACCCGGGCTCACCAGATAGCTGATGGCGTGTTCGCAGCGTCCCACCTCGATCCCTGCCTCTTCCACCGCTTCGCGCCGCACCACTGCCTCGGCGGTCTCCCCTTCATCGATGATGCCGGCCACCAGCTCCAGCAGCCAGGGGGTGGCGCTGGTCTCCATGGCGCCGATGCGAAACTGCTCCACCAGCACGATCTCGTCCCGCACCGGATCATAAGGCAGCAGGGCGGCGGCATGGCCACGTTCGAACAGTTCCCGGACGATGGGGGCGTTCCAGCCACCGGCAAACAGCCTGTGTTGCAGGCGGTAGACATTCACCTTGAAGAAGCCATTATATCCAGCTGATTTTTCAATGATTTTCACATCATCGCTGGAGTAGTGGCAGGTTTGAGGCAAGGCTTGCTGTGACATTCGAGACTCCTGCCAGCTTGACTTGGCTTGGTTTGACCATAATATTCGGGGGCATGAATGAACATTCATTCACTCGCTCTCGCCGACGATGAGGGAAGGATTTTAGCAGCCACAGGGCATTTGGCTAGGCGCGTTGCCGAGAAAACTCGCCCCGGACCTTGACGTTTCCGCAGCTGGAAAAGAGACAGTTCGCAATGAAATCTGCTTATAGTAGAGTGGTTAAGCTGAAATCAAGCTTGGTCGGTGACAATCCCCCCTTCATCCAGCGGACAGCTTTGGGTTGATACAAAAGGTTAAAACTATCATATGAAAAGAACACTCTTGTCAGTCATGGTGATGCTGGGTGTGAGCGGCGCCGCTCATGCCGAAAACCTGCTCGATATTTACCAACAGGCCCAGATCAAGGACACCCAGCTGCTGGAATCCAAGGCCAAGCGGGACCAGGCCTTCGAGAAGATCAACGAATCCCGTGCAGCCCTGCTGCCCCAGATCAACCTGGGCGCCGGCCTGAACTACCTGCAAAACAAGAACGACACCATGACCAACACGGGCGCTACCGGCTCCGTGACCCTGGATCAATCCATCTACCGTCGCAGCAACTGGGTCAACCTGGATCTGACCGAGAAGAGCGCCACCCAGTCCGACGTGGCCTACAACCTCGAGTACCAGAACCTGATGCTGCGTACCGCCCAGGCCTACTTCGACGTGCTCAAGGCCATGGATACCCTGGAATTCGTGCGTGCCAACAAGACCGCGGTCGAGCGTCAGCTTGAACAGACCCAGCAGCGCTTCGAAGTGGGCCTGACCGCCATCACCGACGTGCACGAGGCCGAGGCCGAGCGCGATCAGGCGCTGGCGGACGAGATCAATGCCGAGAACACCCTGGACAACAGCTACGAGAGCCTGCGCGAGCTGACCGGTATCGACCACCGTCAACTGGATGTGCTCAACACCGATCGCTTCAGCCCGCAGAAGACCGCGTTCAACTCCGACAAGTGGCTGGAACTGGCCCTGGACAAGAACCTGGAGCTGCACAGCGCCCGCATCGGCAAGGACATCGCCAAGGAGCAGATCGATCTGGCCAAGACCGGTCATGAACCGACCCTGGATCTGGGCGCTGGCCTGAACGCCGGTTACAACGATTACAAGGACGAGATCCGCAACCCCGAGAGCAACAGCAATCAGGGCAACATCGGCCTGAACTTCAAGCTGCCCATCTACACCGGCGGAGCCACCACCTCCCAGGTCAAGCAGGCACAGTTCAACTACGTGGCCGCCAGCGAACAGCTCGAGCGCAGCTTCCGCTCGGTACAGAGCACGGTCCGCTCCTCCTACAACAACGTGAACGCCAGCATCGGCTCGGTCCGCGCCTACAGCCAGTCCGTCATTTCCGCCGACAGCGCCCTGAAGGCGACCGAAGCCGGTTACGAGGTGGGTACCCGCACCATCGTCGACGTGCTGGACTCCACCCGCAAGCTGTATCAGGCCAAGCAGAAGCTCTCCGAGGCCCGCTACAACTACATCCTCAGCATCCTCTCCCTCAAGCAGGCCGCCGGCATCCTGGAGCAGAAGGATCTGGAAGAGGTGAACCAGGGTCTGATGCCAGCCGCCCAGGTCACCAAGAAGTCCTGAGCCAGGCGCACACCATGAGAAAAGGCGACCCCTAGGTCGCCTTTTTCATCTCTGTTCGCCGCTGGAAGTGCGTTGGTCGGGGCCTGCCAGGCAGCGGCCATATCACCGACCCGGCAGCCCCATCAAAAAACCCGGCCTTGGCCGGGTTTTACGCTTATCCGCGCTCGCGGATGGTCTTGATGATGTCGGTGGTGGAGCAGCCGTCCTCGAAGTTCAGCACCCGCACCTCGCCGCCATTGGCGGTCACCTCGGCGTAACCCGCGATCTCTTCGGGCTTGTAGTCGCCCCCCTTGACCAGGAGGTCTGGCAGGATCTCTGCGATCAGACGCTGGGGAGTGTCTTCGCTGAAGGGGACCACCCAGTCCACGGCACCCAGGGCCGCCAGCACCGTCATACGGCGCTCGGTCGGGTTGACCGGGCGACCCGGCCCCTTGAGGCGACGCACGGACTCGTCGGTGTTCACCGCCACGATCAGGCGATCCCCCAGCTTGCCCGCATTGGCCAGATAGGAGACATGACCCGCGTGCAGAATGTCGAAGCAGCCGTTGGTCATCACCACCTTCTCGCCGCGCAGACGGGCGGCCTGGACGGCCACCTTGAGCTGGGCCTCGGACATGACGCCAAAGCCGGTCTCCTGCTCGGTGTAG
Source organism: Aeromonas sp. TW 6 (assembly GCF_013168745.1). NCBI lineage: Bacteria > Pseudomonadati > Pseudomonadota > Gammaproteobacteria > Aeromonadales > Aeromonadaceae > Aeromonas > Aeromonas sp. TW 6. Next base: position 15,081 of record NZ_JABERS010000013.1, read on the forward strand.
AGGGCGTTGGCCAGTTCCACCGGGCTCACGGTGGAGGTCCCCAACTTGCCGACCACGATGCCGGCGGCGGTGTTGGCCAGGGCGCAGGCCTCATCCAGACTCTTGCCTGCGGCAAGGGAAGTCGCCAGGGTGGAGATGACGGTGTCACCGGCACCGGTGACGTCATAGACCTCGTGGGCCTGGGCCGGCAGGTGCAGCTCGGGCTGCCCTTCGCGGATCAGGGTCATGCCGTTCTCGGAACGGGTGACCAGCAGGGCGTCCAGCTCGAAGCGCTTGACCAGCTCCAGCCCCCTGGCGACCAGGTCTTCTTCCCCCTTCACCTTGCCCACCACGGCCTCGAACTCGGACATGTTGGGGGTCAGCAGGGTGGCACCGCGGTACTTCTCGAAATCGGTCCCCTTGGGGTCGACCAGCACGGGGATGCCGGCGGCGCGGGCACGCCGGATCATACCGGGCACATCGTTGAGGGCGCCCTTGCCGTAGTCGGAGAGGATCATCACGTCCGCCTGGGGCAGCGCCTGCTCCACCTTGCCCATCAGCAGGCTGGCATCCACGTCGTGGAAGGCCTCTTCGAAGTCGAGGCGCAGCAGTTGCTGGTTGCGGGACAGCACCCGCAGCTTGGTGATGGTCGGATAGTCGGTCAGGCGCACGAAATCACAGGCCACCTTGACACCGACCATCTGGCTGGCGAGGGCATCGGCGGCTTCATCCTGACCGGTCAGGCCCAGCAGCACGACCTGGGCGCCGAGGGCGGCGGAGTTGAGCGCCACGTTGGCGGCGCCACCCGGGCGCTCCTCGATGTGCTCGACCTTGACCACGGGGACCGGCGCCTCGGGGGAGATCCGGCCGGTAGGGCCATGCCAGTAGCGATCCAACATGACATCGCCAACGACCAGGATGCGGGCTTTTTCAAACTCGGGCAGGGTGATTTTCATCTGTATCGGCTCTCAAAACCTGAAAAATTCAGCGGCCGATTTTATCACACTCTTTTCCGGGGCGTGAAAAAAGCACGGCCCTGTGCCCTGATGCCCCCTCTGACCAGATGACGGCGATTCGCGCCCGCCCCCGCTTTTCGGATAGAATCCTCGACATGCGAGTGACCGCATCCGCGCCGAGCCACCCCACACAGGCCCCCCGGTTCGGTCGGACTCCCCCCTTTGCCTTTGCGAACAAGAGACTCTTCATGGCCCAAGAACACGCTCCCCGCCTCGAACCCCGTCTGTTCCATCCCCGTTACTGGGGGAGCTGGCTGGGCCTCTCCCTGCTCTGGCTGCTGGTGTTGCTGCCCTGGCGCAGCCAGATGTGGCTGGGCCGCCAGCTCGGCACCCTGGCCCGCAAACTGCTGAAATCCCGCGTCAAGATTGCCCGCCGCAACCTGGAGCTGGCGATGCCCGAGCTCAGCCGGGATGAGCGCGAAGCCCTCCTGGTGCAGAACTTCGAGAGCGTGGGCTGCGCCATCTTCGAGGTGGGCATGGCCTGGTTCTGGCCAGACTGGCGGATGCGCCGCCTGATGAAGGTGGAAGGGGAAGAGCACGTCATCAACGCCATGGAGAAGGGCCAGGGGATGCTGCTGCTCTCCTGCCACTTCCTGACGCTGGAGCTCAATGCCCGCTGCTTCGGCCTGGTGCGCCCCGGGGTCGGCGTCTATCGCCCCAACACCAATCCGGTGCTGGAGTACGCCCAGTACCACGGTCGCTGCGCCTCCAACAAATACCTGGTGGACCGGATGGACGTGAAGGGGATGATCAAGGCGCTGCGCAACGGCGACGCCCTCTGGTATGCACCGGATCACGACTACGGCAGCCATGCCAGCGTCTTCGTGCCCTACTTCGCGGTGGAGCAGGCCGCCACCATCACGGGTACCGCCACCCTGGCCCGGGTGAAGAACACTGTCACCCTGCCCTGCTACAACATCCGCACCCGGGAGGGCTACACCCTGCATATCGGGGCCCCGCTCGCAGACTACCCGAGCGGTGACGACCTGGCGGATGCCAGCCGCGCCAACCGCGAAATTGAAGCCGCCGTGCGCAAGGCGCCGGAGCAGTACATGTGGCTGCACCGCCGCTTCAAGACCCGCCCCAATCCGGACGATCCCGGCTACTACTGATGCCCTCCCGCCCCGTCGACCGGGCAAGTCCAGACGACAGGGCAGGATGGCACCGCGCCCCATGAAAAAGCCCTCGCACTGCGAGGGCTTATTTGTTGGCTGCCAGCGTCTGCCTTACTGGCGGATCAGGCGGTAGATGGCGTAGCCGGGGTGCTTGGCGTCATCCATCGGCAGGGTGGACTGGTACGACAGATCCGCCCCCGCCAAGGCCTTGGCCTCGTCGGTCGGCGAGGAGTAGAGGCGCACGTCCACGTTGGCGGGCAGGGCCTTCATGTGCCAGTTGTTGTTGGCCGCCGGGCTGAAGCCGGCCGGGTTGTCCGCAGACTGGGCCTTCAGGTACTGGGCGATGATCTCCCGCGTCTCGAAGGGATCTTCATGCACTATGTTGCTGCCGTCGATGCCCGGGAAGTGGCCGCCGCCGCTGGCGCGGTAGTTGTTGGTCACCACGTAGAACTTCTGGGCCGGGTCCACGGGCTGGCCGTTGAAGGTGAGGCCGCTGATGCGCTGGCCGTCGCTCACCTTGACCCCGTCCTTGCTGTAGCGGGCCGGCTGGGTGATGTCCACCTCGTAGCTGACCCCGTCAATCACATCGAAGTTGTAGGTGGGGAAGCTCTCGTTCACCAGCCACTGCACCCCGGTCTTGCCGGTGTCGATCTGGTTGAACTGGCCGGCGCTCATCTCCAGCCACTCCTTGACGGTGGCCCCGTTCACCTCGACCACCTGCAGGGTGTTCGGATAGATGTAAAGGTCGGAGACGTTGCGCAGGGAGATGTCACCCTGAGCCACGTAAGTGAAGTCATTGATGCCGTTGCGACCGCCACGGAAGGGGGCCGCCACCGAGAGGATCGGGTAGGACTCCTTGAGCAGGCCGTCTTGTTGCAATTGCTCCGCGTGGCGGCGCTGGGCATCGCTCACCAGCTGCACCGAGGGGTCGTCCTGCACCAGGGCGAAGAAGCTGTGGATGGGGGAGGTGATCTTGCCGAGCGGCTCGTCCAGCCACTGGTTGGTGGCGTCGTGGTCGGCCTGCACCAGGTCCACCACCCGCTGATCCACCGCACTGCCCTCGCTGGCGTCTATCTTGCGCAGGCTGGCCTGGCTCTGCTTCACCTGCCACTTGCCGTCCACCTGTTCCAGCTTGAGGTCGATGATGCCGAGGTGGTTGCCCCAGTAGCCGGGCATCACGGTGGGAATGCCGCTCAGGGTACCGGCCTGGTTGTCCACCTCCGGCAGATCCGGGAAGTCCCCGGGGAAGTTCTTGTGGGCGTGGCCCAGCATCAGGGCGTCCACCCCCTTCACCTTGGCCAGATGCCAGGCGGAGTTCTCCATCATGGCCTCATAGCTGCTGGCATTGATGCCGGTGTGAGCCACCACCACCACGATGTCGGCGCCCTTGGCGCGCAGCTCGGGCACATAGTGATTGGCGGTCTCGACCATGTCGGCCACCACCACCTTGCCCTCCAGATGACGCTTGTCCCACTGCAGCACCTGGGGCGGGGTCAGACCCAGGATGCCCACCTTGACGCGCTGGCGCTGGCCCTTGTCATCGGTCACCTCGCGCTCCAGCAGCAGATAGGGGGTGAACTTGTTGCCGCTCCAGTCAATTTGTCCCTTGGCATCGCGCTTGAAGGCCCCCGCCTCGAACACGTTGGCGTTCACATAGGGGAAGTCGGCTCCCGCCAGTACCTTGCCAAGGTAGTCCAGGCCGTAGTTGAACTCGTGGTTGCCCAGGTTGCCCGCGTCGTAACCCAGCTCGTTCATCGCCTTGAACACCGGGTGCGCCTGCTTCTCGAGATAGCCGGCACCGGACTGCTCGAAGATGTAGTCCGCCAGCGGCGTGCCCTGAATGAGGTCACCATTGTCGAGCAGCAGGTTGTTGGGGTTCTCGGCGCGGGCGGCGCGGATCAGCAGGGCGGTGCGGGAGAGGCCGAACTTGCGATCCTCCTTGTTCTGGTAGTAGTCGTACCCCAGCACGTTGGAGTGGATATCAGAGGTCTGGATCAGGCGCAGGGAGACGGTCCCCGGCTGCGCCTTGCTGTCATTCTCGTTGCTGCAAGCAGACAGCAGCACGATGGCGGCAATAGCCCCCAGCTTCATGGTGTTATTCACTGTTTTTTCCCTTTTATTATGAGTAACGCTTTACCAGCGCCGGGAATTTAACAGACGAATATGTCAGCAGATGGCACCGGGACTCATTTTTATGAAGCCCGGCACAAAAATAGCCTCATGAGGCCGGTATGGCACCCAATGCCAGCTTGACCGCCAGCACCAGCATGATGAGACCTACAACAAGATCAATGGCTTGCTGCACCCGGCCCCGGGCAAGCCAGGGGGAGAGGGCGGCCGCCCCGAACGCCAGTCCGTAGAACCAGACCAGAGAAGCCAGCATGGCCCCCGCCGCGAAGGCGGGTCTGAGCTCCTCGGCAAACTGGCTGCCGAAGGAGCCAAGCAGCATCAGGGTATCCAGATAGACGTGGGGATTGAGCAGGGTCACTCCGAGGGTCATGGCCAGCACGCTCTTCACCCCCATCAACCGGGGCGAGTCCGCCAGGGCCGCCTCCTGGCCGCGCCAGGCACTGCGCAGGGAACGGATACCGAACCAGCCGAGGAAGAGCACGCCGCCCCAGGTCAGCAGGGCCAGGCCGATCGGGCTGGCCGCCAGCAGGTTGGCCCCGCCGAACACCCCGATGCCGATCAGCACGAGGTCGCACAGGCAGCAGAGGGTCGCCGTCAGCAGGTGGTGATTGCGGTGAATGCCCCGGCTCAGCACGAAGGCATTCTGGGCCCCGATGGGGATGATCATGGCAAGGCCGAGGGTAAAGCCTTGCAGGGTGGTGGCGAACATGGGGATGCGTTCCTGTGAAAGAGAGAAACGCACTATAAGGGGGCGCGGGTAATCAGAGAAATTCATTCATTTTCTGATGCATTCATAAAACTGATGAAAACCGGGCCGAAACCACACAAAGAAGGTTGTCAATTGCAGGATCTGACAATTGTGGGGTCACAGCCCCGCCCCGAGAATCGGCGGCAGGATGGGACGGCGCAGGACAGCGGTGATGGCGACAGAGGGGATGCCAGGCGACGAGCCGGTGCCGCCGGGCCTGTATTCACTGCAGCAGGGAGGGGAAGTTGGTGACCACCACCTGCTCCAGGTTCGGCAGCAGGATGCCGCTGCTCACCCCCTTGGCGATGGCCTGGTAGCGGTTCATCGACCCCGTCTTGCGGGTGACCTGATTGAGGTGGTAGTTCACGGTGCGCTCCGTGATGCCGAGGATGCAGGCGATCTCCCCCGATGTCTTCCCTTCGCTGGCCCAGAACAGGCACTCGGTCTCCCGCTCCGTCAGGGGCTCCTGGGGATCGTCCTCCCTCATGCTCTGGCGCACGATCCGGATCGCCGCCTCGAAGATGTAGTTGGACATCCAGGAGAGGATGGGCGAGGACTCCAGCATCAGATCACTCGATGCCCGCTCCCGGGTAATGAAAGAGAGTATGCCGTTCTCCCCCGCCGCCCCGTGCAGCGGGAACGAGATGCCGTTGCGCAACCCGAATTCCGCCGCCAGCCCCATCACATCCATGCTCCCCTCTTGCAGGAAGCGCGCCTTCTCGTCCAGCCGGTTCCAGTAGATGGGCAGGGTCTGCCTGCGGGCGAGCTGGATGATGGGATCGCAGGCCAGCATGTTGTTCAGGGTGTAGGCCTGTACCCAGGAGTCGGGGCACTGGTTGAACAGCACCACCTTGGGCCTTTGCATCGACATGGGCAGGATGAGGGCGAAGCGGTAGTAGTCGTAACCCATTCCCAGGGTGAAGCGGCCGATGAGCTCGGACAACCGGTTGCCATCGGTCACCAGCGTGAAATGTTCCAGGTACTCAAGCAGTTGGTCGCGTGTCATAGGCAAGCCTCCCCTGGCCAAGGCCTTGGATTATAGCGCCTAACCATGAAATGGAGAGACATGAATGCTTGTTTTCAAAGGAAAATTGAAAGAACACCCCAGATGGGAGGTCGAAAACGAGCTCTACCGATTTCGCAACCGCGTCTTCTCCGATCGACTCGGTTGGGACGTGGAATCCCGCCGTGGCCTGGAGCGGGACAACTTCGACAAGCCCGACACCCACTGGGTGCTGATTGAAGACAAGCAGGGGCTGTGCGGCTGCATCCGCCTGCTCAGCTGCGCCCAGGATTACATGCTGCCCAGCATCTTCCCCACCGCCCTCGCTGGCGAAGCCCCCCCTCGCGGCAACGACGTGTGGGAGCTGACCCGCCTCGCCATCGACGCCGACCGGGCCCCTCGCCTGGAGAACGGCATCAGCGAACTCACCTGCGTCATCTTCCGCGAGGTGCTGGCCTTCGCCAGGGAGCAGGGGATCCGCGAGCTGGTGGCCGTGGTCAGCCTGCCGGTGGAGCGCATCTTCCGCCGCCTCGGCCTGCCCATCGAGCGCCTCGGCCATCGCCAGGCGGTGGATCTGGGGGCCGTGCGCGGGGTCGGTATCCGCTTCCACCTGGACGAGCGTTTCGACCGCGCCGTCCATCGCCCCCTGCAGGGCCATTACCGGCCGGCGGGGGATGCTCTGCTCGCCGTCATCTGAGCAAAAAAAGTCCCGGGACCGGCCCGGGATTCAAGACGCTCGCTATGATCCGTTTCCACCCCATGCAAAAACGGACCGGGTGAGTATCTTATGAATCTCATGTCAGGACTACTGTCACATCTCACAGGGGCGGCCCCGGGCACCGGCCCCCTCCATGGGGCGGTCAGGTTGTCCTCTGGCGCTCCCTTGAGTAGCATTCTTGCTGAACTCCCTTTTTTCATAAGGAATGCTGATGAAGACGTTGGACTACAAGCTGCTGCTGGCCCTGGACGCGGTGATCCGGGAGCAAAACTTCGAGCGTGCCGCCCAGCGCTTGCACATCACCCAGTCCGCCATCTCCCAGCGCATCAAGCAGCTGGAGCAGCAGTTTGCGGAGCCGCTCATCATCCGCAGCCAGCCGCTGCAGGCCACGGGGCTCGGCCAGAAGCTGCTGGCCCACTATCGCCAGGTGCGCCAGCTGGAGCTGGAGCTGGCCGGCGAACTCTCCCCCGACGAGCCCAGGGCCCCCATCCGGGTCAGCATCGCCGTCAATGCCGACAGCCTGGCCACCTGGTTCCTGCCCGCCCTGGCGCCGCTGCTGGAGCAATACCCCATCGAGCTGAACCTGCTGGTGGATGACGAGAGCCGCACCCTGGACCGGGTGCGCGAGGGGCAGGCGTTCGGCGCCGTCAGCCTGCAACCCCAGCCGCTGGCGGGCTGCTGCGTCGACGAACTCGGCGAGATGCGCTATCTGCTCACCGCCAGCCCCGCCTTCGTCGCCCGCCACTTCCCGAACGGCCTCACGGCGGCGGCCCTGGCCAAGGCGCCGGCGGTGGCCTTCGATCAGCGCGACGACATGCACATCAGCTACATGGCCCGTCATTTCGCCCTCCCCCCCGGTGGCTACCCCTGCCACACGGTGCGATCCTCCGAGGCCTTCGTCGCCATGGCGGAGCAGGGGCTGGCCTGCTGCCTCATCCCGGAATTGCAGATCCGCCAGCAACTGGAAGAGGGGCGCCTGCTCGATCTCAACCCGGATCACCACCTGGTCGAGCAGCTCTACTGGCACCGCTGGGTGCTGGAGCGGGGGCTGCACAAGCAGATATCCCAGCGCCTGATCCAGCAGGGGCGACGGGCACTGCAACCCCGTTGAGGGGGCCATTCACCTTGGCTTTGGGGGGGTAAAAACGTATAGTGCTGGGCGATTAACCATCAGGTCTCCACTCAGGTTCCCCATTTATGTTCCAAGACAATCCGCTGCTGGCCCAGCTCAAGCAACAAATCCGCGAAAACATCCCCAAGAAAGAGGGTGTGATCCGCGCCTCCGATCGGGGCTTCGGCTTCCTGGAGGTCGATGAGAAGACCAGCTATTTCGTGCCGCCTCCCTACATGAAGAAGGTGATGCACGGTGACCGGGTGAGCGCCCTGATCCGCACTGAAAAAGAGAAAGAGGTGGCCGAGCCGGATGCCCTTCTGGAACAGGCCGTCACCCGCTTCGTCGGCCGCGTGAAGATGTTCCGCGACCGCCTCAACGTGGTGCCCGACCACCCCCTCATCAAGGACGCCATCAAGGCCCGCGCCAAGAAGGGTCTGGACGAGAAATCCTTCAAGGAAGGGGACTGGGTGGTCGCCACCCTCAAGCGCCATGCCCTGGTGGACGGCAACTTCTCCGCCGAGATCACCCAGCTCATCGCCACCCAGGAAGATCACAACGTGCCCTGGTGGGTGGTGCTGGCGCGCCACAACCTGGCCCAGATTGAACCGGCGGACCTGCCGGAGTGGAAGGTGATCGAAGAGGAAGAGCTGCCCCGCCGGGATCTGACCCAGGTTCCCTTCTTCACCATCGACGGTGCCAAGACCAAGGACATGGACGATGCCCTGGCCATCACCAAGCTGGAGAACGGCTGGGAGCTGCTGGTGGCCATCGCCGACCCGACCGCCTATGTGGCCGAGGGGAGCGAGCTGGACAAGGAGGCCGCCCAGCGCGCCTTCACCGTCTACATGCCGGGGCGCAACGTGCCCATGATCCCGCGCACCCTCTCCGACGAGCTCTGCTCCCTGAAAGAGGGCGAGGAGCGCAACACCCTGTGCGCCCGTCTGCTCATCGCCGAGGATGGCCTGCTGCTGGAGGAGACCGAGTTCTTCGCCGCCCGCATCAATTCCCATGCCCGTCTCAGCTATGACGACGTCTCCGACTGGGCCGAGCACGGCAAAGCGCTGGATATCGACGCCGGCGTCCTGGCCCAGCTGCCCCTGATGAAGGCGATGACGGAGGCCCGCATCAAGTGGCGCACCGAGCACGCCCTGGTGTTCCCGGACAGACCCGACTACGACTTCGAGCTGGGTGAAGACGGCGAAGTGCTGGCCATCCACGTGGAGCCGCGCCGCATCGCCAACCGCATGGTGGAAGAGTCGATGATCGCCGCCAACATCTGCGCCGGCCGCGTGCTGGGCAAAGAGGTCGGCTACGGCATCTTCAACGTCCACACCGGCTTTGACGAGGAGTCCCTGGACGGCGCCATCGAGCTGCTCAAGACCGCCGAGGCCCCGTTCGAGAAGGAAGAGATCGCCAGCCTCTCCGGCTTCTGCGCCCTGCGACGCTGGATAGACAACCTGGACACCCGCTGGCTGGACGGCAAGATCCGCCGCTTCCAGAGCTATGCCCTGATGTCCGCCGAACCGGGTGCCCACTACGGCCTGGGTCTGGATGCCTACGCCACCTGGACCTCCCCCATCCGCAAATACGGCGACATGGTCAACCATCGCCTGCTCAAGGCGGTCATCGCCGGCAAGACCCCGGGTGAGCGCCCCAGCCTGGAGCTGACCGAGCACCTGACCGCCTGCCGCCGCCTGCACCGCATGGTGGAGCGCGACATCGGCGACTGGCTCTATGTGCGCTACCTCAAGGCCGATGCGGGCACCGACAAGGTGTTCAACGCCGAGATCATCGACGTGATGCGCGCCGGCCTCAAGCTGCGCCTGCAGGAGAACGGCGCCGTGGTCTTCATGCCCGCCCGCCATATCCTGGACAACAAGGATCGGCTGGAGTGCAACTGGGACAACGGCCGCGTCTATCTGGACAAGACCGAGGTGGTCTACGAGCTCGGCCAGATCATCGAGGTGAAGCTGACCGAGGCGGTGGAAGAGACCCGCTCCCTCATCGCCAAGCCGGCGGTGGATCTGGTGCCGGGTCCGGCACCGGTCGCCCTTGCCAGCGAGGCCGATGCCGCGCCTGCCGACGAGGCCCCCAAGGCGCAGTGATCCCCCTGTTTGTCTGCCCTGCAAAAGCCCGCATCCTGCGGGCTTTTTTTATGGCTGCGCTCCGCAGGCAGACGGAATGGGAGACCCGCTCGCAGGCCCCAGCCTGCGTCGCTACCGGCAGGGAGGATCGAGACGGGAGCGGATCAGGATCCGCCACCCGGGCGTCACAAGAGGCCTTGTTGGAACCGATCCTCTCGGGGGAAAAACTGAAAGTGGGTTACAAAATAAATGATTCATTGGTGATTAACGATGAACTACGGCATATCCATCGTCATTACTTGCGAATACGAGGCGACAAATCATGACTCATTTGAGTGCAAAATTTGATTTTGTGACGACAGTCACATTGACACCGTATTTGCGCAAACCGCAAAACGAGACATCAATCACAAAAAATTGACACCCAGAGGCGAGAAGATCGAAATGTAGCCGAAATACAGCGACTGACTGTGATCGTCATCACTATGTCGGGAGGGGGGAGGTCGGGGTATTTGAGATCCAGGTCACAAGACACCCCGTTTTCAGCCTAATTTGGTCACAAGCTGGTAGATTGAAGTTGCTTAGACGACTGGGATGGGAGTTCGGCAAAACTCGTCATCCCGACTACCACTTTTAATCACACAGGCTTAAAACGGGGTCCCGACATGTTATCACCGGATACCAAAGTCAAGATACAGAATTTTGGACGCTTCCTGTCCAATATGGTCATGCCCAACATAGGCGCCTTCATCGCCTGGGGCTTCATCACCGCCCTCTTCATCCCCACTGGCTGGCTGCCCAATGAAACCTTGGCCAAGCTGGTCGGTCCCATGATCACCTACCTGCTGCCGCTGCTGATTGGCTATACCGGCGGCAAGCTGATCGGGGGGGACCGGGGTGCCGTGGTCGGTGCCATCACCACCATGGGCGTCATCGTGGGGACCGACATCCCCATGTTCATGGGCGCCATGATGGTCGGCCCGCTGGGTGGCTGGGCCATCAAGCGCTTCGACAAGGCGATGGAAGGTCGCGTCAAGAGCGGCTTCGAGATGCTGGTGAACAACTTCTCCGCCGGCATCATCGGCATGTTGCTCGCCATTCTCGCCTTCTTCGTCATCGGTCCCTTCGTCAAGGTGCTCTCCGGCGTGCTGGCGAGCGGTGTCGGCTTCCTGGTGGACAACCACATGCTGCCCCTCACCTCCATCTTCGTCGAGCCGGCCAAGATCCTGTTCCTGAACAACGCCATCAACCACGGCATCTTCTCGCCGCTCGGGATCCAGCAAGCCACCGAACAGGGCCGCTCCATCTTCTTCCTGATCGAAGCGAACCCGGGTCCGGGCATGGGCGTGCTGCTGGCCTACATGGTGTTCGGCCGTGGCGCCGCCAAGCAGTCCGCTGCCGGTGCGTCCATCATCCACTTCTTCGGCGGCATCCACGAAATCTACTTCCCGTACGTGCTGATGAACCCGCGCCTCATCCTGGCGGTGATCGCAGGCGGCATGACCGGGGTCTTCACCCTGACCCTGTTCAACGCCGGTCTGGTCTCCCCCGCCTCCCCGGGCTCCATCTTCGCCGTGCTGCTGATGACGCCGAAAGCCTCCCTCATCGGGGTGCTGCTCTCCATCGTCGCCTCCGCCACCGTCTCCTTCCTGGTCGCCGCCGTGTTCGTCCGTGCCCAGCAGCCGGAAGCCGACGAGGCCGATGCCCTGGGTGAAGCCACCCGCAAGATGAAGGCCATGAAGGGTGCCAAGCCCGAGACCACCGCCGCCAAGAAGCCGGAAACCGAGCTGACCGCAGTGCGCAACATCGTCGTCGCCTGCGATGCGGGCATGGGCTCCAGTGCCATGGGCGCCGGCATGCTGCGCAAGCGGGTGCAGGCCGCCGGTCTCGACATCAGCGTGACCAACCGTGCCATCAACAACCTGGACGATCAGGTGGATCTGGTCATCACCCACAAGGATCTCACCGACCGTGCCCGTCGCCATGCGCCGCATGCACAGCACATTTCGCTGACCAACTTCCTCGACAACGCCCTCTATCAGGAGCTGGTGCAGAACCTCAGCCTGGCCAACGCGGCCAACGATGACGTCGCCAACCCGCAACTGCTGGTGGCGGCCAACGACGACAGCTACGAGCCGCAGGAGCCGGAAGTCTTCACCCTGAGCCTGCAGGACGTGCACCTGGGCCTCAAGGCCGAGAGCAAGGAAGCGGCCATCGTGACCGCCGGCAAGCTGCTGGCCGAGCGAGGCTATGTGGCACCGGACTACGTCGACGCCATGCTGGAGCGCGAACAGCTGGTCTCCACCTACCTCGGCGAATCCATCGCCGTGCCCCACGGCACCATCGCCGCCAAGGAGCACGTGAAGCGTACCGGCATCGTCATCTGCCAGTACCCGGCCGGAGTCGCCTTCGGCGAGGGCGCCGATGAAGTGGCGCGCCTGGTCATCGGCATTGCCGCCCGCAACGATGAACACATACAGGTCATAACCCGCCTGACCAATGCACTGGATGAGCCCGGTCTCGTCGACCGTCTGGCCAGCACCCAGGATCCCCAGGAGTTCCTGGATCTGCTGGGGGCCGAGCAGGCCGCGTAATCATCCGTCATCGTCTTTGGTTGTAGAGGTTAATATCATGAAAACATTGCATTTTGGTGCCGGCAACATCGGTCGGGGCTTCATCGGCAAACTGCTGGCTGACGCCAGCCATCAGGTCACCTTCGCCGATGTCAACGAGACCCTGATCGACCAGCTCAACCACCGCCAGGAGTACAAGGTGCACGTGGTGGGCACGGATCAGAAGCTGGACGTGGTGCGCAACGTTGCCGCCGTCAGCTCGGCCGGACACGAGGTGATCGCCCGTATCATCACCGCCGATCTGGTCACCACGGCGGTCGGCCCCAACATCCTGGACAAGATTGCCAGCACCCTGGCCAAGGGGCTGCAGGCCCGCTTCGATGCCGGCAACCTGACTCCCCTCAACGTCATCGCCTGCGAGAACATGGTGCGCGGCACCAGCCACCTCAAGGAGGAGGTACTCAAGTACCTACCGGTCGCGTATCATGCCACCCTCGAGCAGTGCGTCGGCTTCGTCGACTCGGCGGTGGATCGCATCGTTCCGCCCGCCGCGGCGAACGACGATCCCCTGGAGGTGACGGTGGAGAGCTTCAGCGAGTGGATCGTCGATCGGACCCAGTTCAAGGGGGAGTTGCCCCAGGTGGCAGGCATGGAGCCCACCGACAACCTGATGGCCTTCGTCGAGCGCAAGCTGTTCACCCTCAACACCGGCCACATCGTCACCGCCTACCTCGGCAAGCTCAGGGGCTATCACACCGTGCGCGAGGCGATCGAGGATCCGCTGATCCGCAGCAAGGTACGCCGCGCCATGGAGGAGAGCGGGGCTGTGCTGGTGAAACGTTACGGCTTCGACCCGCGCCTGCACGCCGCCTACATCGAGAAGATCCTCTCCCGCTTCGCCAACCCCTATCTGGTGGACGAGATTGACCGGGTCGGTCGCCAGCCGCTGCGCAAGCTGGCGGCGGGGGACAGGCTGGTGACGCCGCTGCTCGGCACCCTGGAGTACGGCCTGCCGAGCGATCACCTGCAGGAGGGCATCGCCGCCGCACTGCATTACCGCAATGAGGACGATCCCCAGGCGGTGGAGCTGCAGGCCATGCTGGCGGAACTTGGTCCGGCACGGACACTGGCCCGCGTCACCGGCCTGGATGAGCACAGCGATGTGGTACGCACCATCGTCGCCCGTTACAACAACTTGAAGTGACCTGATGGGGTGGCGTCACACCGCCCGTGACGGACCCCATACGATACAAACCGGGGGAGGGCCTGCTCTCCCCCTGTCAGCCGGACCCGAAGCACTTATGACCACACACCAGGAAGATGAAGTACTGGAGCGACTGAACGAGCAGGATGGCCCCCGCGGCTTCTTTCTCGAGGTCGTGACCATCCTGGAAGAGGCGGTCGACTCCCTGATGCGGCGAGCCTTTCGTCAGGAGGAGTATGCCGTCAAATACGCCATCGAACCCCTGCTCAACCAGAGCGGACCCCTCGGCCAGCTGGAGGTGCGCCTCAAGCTCATCTTCGCCCTCGGCCTCATCTCCCTCGAGCGCTATCAGGATCTCGAGGCATACCTGAAGATCCGCGACTTTCTGGTACGCGACCCCAAGGATTACCGCTTCAGCGACAAGCCGGTCCGCGATCTGCTCGAGCGCCTGAATGCCATCCAGCAGGGCAGCATGATGCCGCAGGATCCCCCGGCCAACGAGGAGGACTGGCCCCTCTACCAGATGCAGCTCAACCGGCTCGATCAGATGGTGCGCTCCGCCCTGGTGCTGGCGGTGACCGATTGCGTCACCGAACTCCACAAAGAGAGCCCCATCTGATCTGAGTGGCTCTCCCCTGCACGCCTGGCGGGTGTCATCTTGCCCCCCTTCCCCGCTACACTAGGTCCAACCCCATCACCTGTACGAGGTTGGCATGATTGCTCTCTCCCTCGCCGGAATAGCCCTCATCTCCCTGCTCGCCCAATGGCTTGCCTGGTCCGTGCGCGTTCCCGCCATTTTGTTCCTGCTGCTGAGCGGCCTATTGCTCGGCCCGGTGACCGGTCTGCTCGATCCCGATCAGTTGCTGGGGGATCTGCTGTTTCCCCTGGTTTCCCTCTCGGTCGCCATCATCCTGTTTGAAGGAGCGCTGACCCTGCACCTGACCGAACTCAAGGGGATCGGCAAGGTGGTACGCAACCTCTGCTCCACCGGCATGGTGACCAGCTTTGCCGTCATCGGCGCCGCCAGCTACTTCCTGCTTGGGCTGGACTGGCGTGTCGCCATGGTGCTCGGCGCCGTGCTGGTAGTGACCGGCCCCACGGTGATCGCCCCCATGCTCAACGTGATCCGCCCGGTCCGGGAGGTGGACAAGATCCTGCGCTGGGAGGGGATCGTCATCGACCCCATCGGCGCCCTGTTCGCGGTACTGGTGTTCGAGGCGGTGCGCCTCGGCAGCCAGGGAGATCTGGTCGGTCATACCCTGCTGGCCCTGGCCAAGACGGTGGGAGTGGGGTCGCTCATCGGGGTCGGTGCCGGCTGGCTCACCACCCTGCTCATCCGCAAGGACTGGCTGCCGGTCAGCCTGCACAAGTTCGGGGTACTGGCGCTGGTGCTGGTGACCTTCACCCTGTCTGACTGGCTCAGTCACGAATCCGGCCTGCTGGCGGTGACGGTGTTCGGCATCTGGCTCGCCAACCAGGAGGGGCTGGATCTGGAGGAGGTGCTGGCCTTCAAGGAGGATCTCGCCGTCATTCTCATCTCCTCCCTCTTCATCCTGCTGGCGGCCCGCCTCGATCTGGCCCAGCTCTGGCAGCTCGGCCCCATGGTGCTGGCCCTGCTGTGCGTGGTGCAGTTCGTGGCCCGTCCGCTCTGCATCCTGGTCTCGACCCGGGGGTCGGACCTGCCCTGGCGCGCCCGCGCCCTGCTCGCCTGGATAGCCCCCCGGGGCATAGTGGCGGCGGCGGTCAGCGCCTCCTTCGCCATCAGCATGCACGAGGCCGGCATTGAGGATGCCGACAAGCTGGTGCCCCTGGTGTTTGCGGTCATCATCTTCACCGTGGTGCTGCAGAGCCTGACGGCCACGCCATTGGCCAGATTGCTCGACATGCGCCAGAGCGCCCCCAATGTCTGGCTGCTCATCGGCGCCAACTCGGTGGCCCGGGCCATCGGCAAGGCGCTGGCGGATCAGGGGATCCAGGTGCAGCTCTCCGATCCTGCCTGGGAGCACTGCAAGCTGGCCCGCATGAGCGGCCTGCCCTGCTACTTCGGCAACCCCCAGTCGGAGCACGCCGAGCGGCACCTGCCCCTCACCAGCATCAGCACCGTGCTGGCGCTCTCTCCCAGCCGCCACAACAACGCCCTCGGGGTACTGCACTTCGCCCACCTCTACGGGGAGGAGAAGGTCCACTCCCTGCGTTCCAGCGAACAACACGGCAAGGCCAACCGGGAGAGCGCCACCTTCCGTGCCCGCCAGAACCTGTTCGGCGCCGACATCAACTTCGCCAGGCTGAGCGGCCTGCTGAGTCGGGGCGGGCAGATCAAGGCGACCCGCCTGAGCGACACCTTCGACTGGGACCAGTATCAGGAGGCCAATCCCGGCGCCATTCCTCTGTTCGTGCTGGATGCCAAGGCCAGACCCAGGGTGGTCACCGGCCCTGTCACGCCGCTGCCCGGAGAGCTGCTGATCGCCCTGCAACCACCCCGGGAGGGGGTGACGGCGCCCTGATCCGATGACGGCGCCACCGGGAAGGAGAACTAGACTTGAGGGTGGCGCCATGAGTCATAGGAGGAAGTCATGACAGTCAGTGAATTGCGCGCGCTTCACCAGCAGCACAGGTTCAAGGAGGCGGAGATCATGCACGACATCGTCTCCCCCGGCTGGATCGTGGAGTTCAGGGGGCAGGACGGCCACCTCTACGTGATGACGGACACCCTGGGGTGCCCCATGAGTTTCTCGTCCACCGAGGAGGCACGGGACCACATCCACCTGGTGGCCGACTGCCCCGTCCAGGTCGAGCACCTCTACCGCTTCTTCGAACGCTGAACAGCCATCGAAAAAGGCTCCCGAGGGAGCCTTTTCTCATTCCGGCTGCGTAGGCTCAGCCTCCTTTCCCTCCAGCCGCCTCACCGGCTTTTGCAGAATAAGGTTCGCCGGATAGGTGACCAGATCGCCGTTGTCATCCCGCACCCGCACGTAGAAGAGGCCGATCTCGGTGATGATGCCGGTGACGGAGTCATCCTTGTCGAGGATGCGGATGCGATCGCCAATCTTGTAGGGGAAGGCGAAGAAGATGGTAATGCTGGCGGTGATGTTGGAGAGGATCGACCACTGGGCCACCATGGCGACCCCCAGTACCGCGAAGAAGGAGGAGGCGAGCACCACCAGCCGGGAGAAGTCGAGCCCCCAGACCCCGGCCAGGATCAGCAGGGTGGCGCAGCCCAGCAGGAAGTGGAATACGTGCTCCACGTAGAGTACCCGATTCTCGCTCACCTGCCGGCTCTGGCCAAGGGCCATCAGGCTCTTGTGAATGAGGCCGCGCACCAGGGTGTGCCCCAGCAACAGCAGCAGGGTCACGCCAAAAGATTCCCATGTCGTCATGTTCACTCCTTACCACCAGCGCCTGTGCTTGAGCCAGACCGCCAGTCCGGTCGCCAGCACCAGCAGGAAGCCACAGAACACCCAGAAGGCGGTCGGACTCTCGGCCCCGGGGATCCCCCCCAGGTTGATGCCGAACAGGCCGGTCAGGAAGCTGGCGGGCAGGAACAGCAGCGCCATCACCGACATCTGGTAGGCACGGCGGTTGGTCGCCTCCGCCATCAGGTTGTTGATCTCGTCCGCCAGCACGGCGGTGCGCGCCACCCCGGCATCCAGATCGTCGAGCCAGCGCCGCAAGCGGTCGGCGATGTCGAGCAGGCGTCGCCTGTCATCTTCGTCCAGCCAGCTGATCTTCTCGTTGGCCAGGCGCGCCACCAGATCCCGCTGGGGGGAGAGGTAGCGACGGATCATGATGAGCTGCTTGCGGATGCGCGCAAGCCGACCGTTGGCGGGCAGGTCGCGCATCAGCACCATCTCTTCCAGATCCAGGATCTGGTCGTGCAGCTCCTCGACGAACTCCCCGGCCCGGTCGGTCAGGGCGTCGCATATCTCCACCAGCCAGTCGGCGGGAGTGTCGGCACCGCCCCCCAGCGACAGCTGCTCGAACACATCTTTCTCGGAGAGCAGCGGACGACGTCGGCTGCTGATGATGAGATCCGGCGTGATGAAGATCCGCAGGGCCACCATCTCTTCAGGCCTGTGATCCTTGTTGTGGTTGATGCCGCGCAGGATCAGCAGCACCGTCTCCCCCATCCGCACCAGCTTGGGACGATTGCTCTGGCCGAGCAGGGCCTCCCGGGCCGCCTCCCCCAGCAGCGGCGTCTGCAGCAGCCAGCGCGCCGACTCCGGGTTGCCGTAGTCCAGATGCAGCCAGCCGGGCTGGGCACCGGGGATCTCGCTACCTTCGGCCAGCGGGGTCATGCCCCCCTTGCCGTCCAGGGTCAGGCCATAAATCACGTCACCGGGCACCCGATCCATCTCGTCTCCTTCTCGTTTCATGTGCAGGCCCCAGCTTACACCAAAGGCGGGGACGACTCAGCCCCGGGGCAGCCGCCCCGCACCAGCCATGCTAAGATGCGCCACCCGTTCCAGACACAGGAAGCCATGCCATGCCCATCTGGGTTGATGCCGATGCCTGCCCCATCCCGGTCAAGGAGATCCTCTACCGCGCCGCCCACCGCGCCCAGGTGGTGACCACGCTAGTGGCCAACCAGGGACTCAGAGTCCCCCCCTCCCCCTTCATCAAGACCCAGCAGGTGGAGAAGGGCTTCGATGTGGCAGATCATGTCATCGCCCAGCAGGTCAAGCCAGGCGACCTGGTGATCACCGGCGACATTCCCCTCGCCTCCTGGGTCATCGACGCCGGGGGCGAGGCGCTCAATCCCCGGGGCGAGATCTACACCCGGGAGACCATCCAGGCACGGCTCGGGATGCGCAACTTCATGGAGGAGCTGCGCTCTGCCGGCGTCCAGACCGGTGGCCCTGCGCCCTTCAACGCCGCCGACAAGCAGCGCTTCGCCAATGCGCTGGACAAGTGGCTGGTCAGGGGCAAGCTGAGCTGATCACCCTCTCCCCGGCCCACCGCCGGGGAGAGCCATTCATTTCCCTTTTCCCTTAATTCTTCCTTAATGCTCCTTGATTAGCCTTGCGACTGTTGACCCAACCACCCGCAAGGAGCAAGCAATGAAACTAACCCCCCTGTTGTTACTGATCCCCCTGTTGAGCGGCGCAGCCCTGGCCGACCCCCAATGCACCCAGGCCGACAAGAGCAAGTGGATGAGCGAAGCCGACGCCCAGCAGCAGATCAAGGCGATGGGCTACGACATCAAGAAGTTCAAGGCCACCAAGACCGGCTGCTACGAGATCTACGGCTGGGACAAGGAGAAGCGCAAGGTCGAGATCTACTTCGACCCGACCGACCTGAAAAAGGTGAAAGAAGAGATCGACGAGTAACGCCGCCCCGGCCGGTCTTCCCCCGGCCCCCACCATGGAGCCTTGCCATGACACCTGCCTCTGAAGTGAAAGTCTGGGATCCCCTCATCCGGGTGTTTCACTGGGCGACCGTCACCCTCTGCCTGCTCAACTTCTTCGTGCTGGAAGAGGGCAGCAAACCCCACAGATATGCTGGCTACGCGGTGGGCATCCTGCTCATCATCCGCCTGCTGTGGGGGCTGATCGGCCCCTATTACGCCCGCTTCGGCCAGTGGTGGCCAACCCCTGCCCGGGTCCGCTACTACCTGCGCCAGCTCGCCCAGGGGCGCCACCCCTACTACCTCGGCCACAATCCGGTCGGCTCCCTGATGATCTGGCTGCTGCTGCTGTCCCTGGTCGGGACCGTCGTCACCGGCTGGCTCACCACCTGGGATGCCTTCTGGGGCGAGGAGTGGCTGGAGGAGCTGCACGGCATCATCGCCAACACCCTGATGGCCGCCGTTGGCGTCCATGCGGCAGTGGTACTCCTGACCGATCGCCTCACCCGCAGCGATTTGGTCCGCGCCATGGTGCTGGGCAAAAAGCGGGTCCCCGCCAACATCAAGGTGGAAGACCCCCGCGCTTGATGGCCGGGCTGCCGACCAGTCCCCTCCTCTGTTCACCCGCTCATCTGCCCAAAAAAAGACCCCCTGCCAAGGCAGGGGGTCGTCATGAGCAGCGCGGGGGGAGGACCTAGATCATCACACCGGCGATAACGGCGGAGAGCAGGCTCACCAGGGTGGAGCCATAGACCAGCTTCAAACCGAAGCGGGAAACCATGTTGCCCTTCTCTTCGTTGAGCGCCTTCACCGCACCGGCAATGATGCCGATGGAGCTGAAGTTGGCGAACGACACCATGAAGATGGAGAGGATGCCGACGGTGCGCGGGGAGAGCTCGGCGGCAATCTTGCCCAGATCCATCATGGCCACAAACTCGTTGGTCACCAGCTTGGTCGCCATGATGGAGCCGGCCTGCAGCGCTTCACTGCCCGGGATGCCCAGGATCCAGGCAACGGGATAGAAGATGTAGCCCATGACGTGCTGGAAGTTGACGCCAAACGCCGCCTCGAACAGGTAGTTGATGAGGGCGATCAGGGCGATGAAGCCCACCAGCATGGCACCGACGATCACCGCCACGGTGAAACCGGCCATGATGTACTCCCCCAGCATCTCGAAGAAGTTTTCCTTCTTCGGGGTATGGTGCTCGTCACCCTCGGCCAGCGCCTTGGCATCGGTCACGGTGTTGTCGGGCTCGTAGGGGTTGATGAGGGAAAGCACCACGAAGGTGCTGAACATGTTGAGTACCAGCGCGGCCACCACGTAGCGCGGCTCGATCAGCTGCATGTAGGCACCGACGATGGACATGGAGACGGTGGACATGGCCGTCGCCGCCAGGGTGTACATCTGCTTCTCGTTCAGGTGCGGCAGTATGTTCTTGAGGGCGATGAAGTTCTCGGACTGACCGACGATCATGGAGCTGATGGCGTTGAAGGACTCCAGCTTGCCCATGCCGTTGATCCTGGCCAGCACGGTGCCGATGCCACGAATGACGATGGGCAGCAGACGGATGTACTGCAAAATGCCGATCAACACGGAGATGAAGACGATAGGCATCAGCACCATCAGGAAGAAGGAGAAGGCCCCTTCGTTGACCAGACCGCCGAACACGAAGTCGGTCCCCTGCTTGGCAAACTCCATCAGCTTGGTGAAGCCGGCGGCAAAGCCACCCACCACCGCCAGACCCACTTCGGAGTTGAGCATGAACCAGGCGAGCGCCAGCTCGACCACCAGCAGCTGGCCGATGTAACGCAGCTTGATCTGTTTCCAGTTGCGGCGGTTTGCCAGCAACGCCAATGCCAGGACCATCACGAGTCCGAGCACGAAATGAACGTATTCCATACCAGTAGCACCCATTGAATTGTTATTTTTGACCGGCGCCATCATAAAGAACTGCATATTTAAAAATCAGAGAGTCATCACAATCCGCGGTAAAAATATGCATGCGAAATAATACAAACGTTTTTAAATTAATTGCCAAGGCACATGATTATTAATCTTCATTGGGGAAGTTTAAAAATAAATCAAAAACAATAAGTTATGCTCTTTCGTTAATTTTATTCCTCATTCGTATATATATTTCATAACGGCCATATCCCATATGGCATCCTCCGATGACTCATCATCACCACGACATGTTTAATTAAAAACGTTTTCTCGTCATTCATCATGATCTGGCCATGACCACCCTGTTCCATTGTGCTCTTTTTACATACCGCAAGCCCGCCAACGCAGACAGAAGCCTCCATCGGCAACCCATGACGCCAACCGTTCAAATATTCACCGCATCCGGCGGCACATTCTGGTATGATGCGCCCCCTTGCGCACCGCGCACCCCCATTTCTGGTTTTCCGATATAGAGTCCTTTTGTGAACAACAGCGAATTTAGCAGCCTGAACCTCTCCTCCGCCCTGCAGGACAACCTCGCCAGCCTGGGCTATCTGCAGATGACCCCGATCCAGGCCCAGAGCCTGCCCCTGGTGCTCGACGGCAAAGATTTGATCGCCAAGGCGAAAACCGGCAGCGGTAAGACCGCGGCCTTCGGCCTGGGTCTGCTGGCCAAGCTGGACGTCAACCGACTGGCCGTGCAGGCGCTGGTGCTCTGTCCGACCCGCGAGCTGGCGGATCAGGTGGCCACCGAGATCCGCCGTCTTGCCCGTACCCTGCCCAACGTCAAGCTGGTGACCCTGTGCGGCGGCACCCCGACCGCACCGCAATCCGCCACCCTGGGCTTTGGCGCCCACATCGCCGTCGGCACCCCGGGCCGGATCCTCAAGCACCTGGAGCAGGGCACCCTTGCGCTCGACGACCTCAAGACGCTGGTGCTGGACGAAGCGGATCGCATGCTGGACATGGGCTTTGGCGAAGACATCAACCGCGTCATCAGCCACGCCCCGCGGGACCGGCAAACCCTGCTCTTCTCCGCCACCTATCCGGAAGGGATCGCCCAGATGAGCCGCGGCGTGCAGCGCAACCCGGTGGAGGTGAGCGTAGAGTCCCTGCACGAAGAGAGCGCCATCGAACAGAAGCTGTATGAAGTGCCGGCCGGCCAGCGCCTCGATGCCCTCACCTGGCTGCTCAGCCACTACCAGCCGAGCTCCTGCGTGGTGTTCTGCAACACCAAGCGCGCCTGCAACGACGTGGCCGATCACCTGGCCGCCAAGGGCTTCTCGGCGCTGGCGCTGAACGGCGATCTGGAGCAGCGTGAGCGGGATCAGGTGCTGGTGCGCTTCGCCAACGGCAGCGCCACCATACTGGTCGCCACCGACGTGGCGGCCCGTGGCCTCGACATCAAGGAGCTGGGGGCCGTCATCAACTACGAGCTGACCTACGACCCCGAGGTGCACGTGCACCGCATCGGCCGTACCGGCCGCGCCGGCCAGCAGGGCCTGGCCCTGAGCCTCTACCAGCCGAACGAGGCCCAGCGCGTCAACTTCATCGAGGAGTACCAGCAGGCCCCCATTCCTCAGGGCGACCTGGCCGGGATCGGCCGCGACATCAAGCCGATCGCGCCGCAGATGGTGACCCTCTCCATCGATGCGGGCCGCAAGAGCAAGGTGCGTGCCGGTGACATCCTCGGCGCCCTGACTGGCGAAGGCGGCATTGCCGGGGCCGATGTAGGCAAGATCCAGATTTCCGAGCAGTACTCCTACGTGGCGGTGAAGCGCCAGGTGGCGAGCGCCGCCCTCAAGCGGTTGCAGGAAGGCAAGATCAAGGGGCGCAGCTACCGTGCCCGCAAACTGGGCTAAGGTATTTCACACTCCCGGCCAGACCACAGGCGCCTGACAGGCGCCTGTTTCATATCATTCGCCGCCATGCGGCAAGACAGGTGACATGACCCAAGCAATCCAGAGCGATGTGAGCTGCCAGAACTGCGAAGCCTGCTGCTGCCGCCTCGAGGTGATGCTCTTCACCGACACCGGCGTGCCGGACCGCTATATCGAGGAGCGGGAAGGAGAAGTGCCCGTGATGCACAGACTGGAAGATGGCTGGTGCGCCGCCCTCGACCGCAACACCATGATGTGTCGCATCTACGAGGTGCGGCCGCTTATCTGCCGTGAATTCGAGATGGGGGAGCCAGACTGCCTCGACGAGCGGGACAAGTGGTTCATCAGGCTGGAATGAACGGGAAGTTCAACCCGTGCTGACGTGGGTCTCCTTGCCTTGCAGCCCCTCGAGGCGCTGTGTCAGCCAGTGGATGGCCTGCGCTTCCTCCTCGAAATAGCGCACCTCCTGAAAGGGAAGCTCGCTGAAGACGTGATCCGCCAGATAACGTTTGAAATCCCCGATCATGACCACTGCCAGAAAGGCGCAGCCATGGGTGGCGCACCAGTTGAACTGGCGACGAAAACGGGCCAACACCTCGGGGCCGGCGGCCTCGAACTCGGTCGCGACCTCGACGATGCCCCAGGGGGCTCCCTGCAAACGGCTTATCTGTTGGCTGAACTTGCCCTCATAGGCCATGGCGCCTGCCAGGTTGAAAGGGCCGCTCGGCCGACAGATCAGCAGTTGCCCTTGTCGCTGCATCTCAAAATGGCCGTGTGCTTGCACGTTCACCTCCTGCCTTGAGTCCTTCGCTGCGGCTGATATGCCCTGTGTTGCCACAAAGTAAGAATTTATCCCCGAAAAGTCCATGAAGCTCCCCGCATTGTGAACGGAAAGCGCCATTCAACCCCCGTTTTTACCCCGGTGGCGGAATGTACATTTCTTCGACATGTTCTGTTGCAGTTAACAAAACGTTGCTGCTATTATCCGCGCCACTCAAAACATTCCACCTACTGAAACCTTTTGGCGTTCACCCAGGGAACAACGATGAAGCAACAAGACGCAAGTTATTACCAACGGATCTGGCGCTGGCATTTCTATGCTGGTCTCTTCGTCGCCCCCTTCCTGATCCTGCTCTCCCTCACCGGCATCGTCTACCTGTTCAAGCCGCAGCTGGACAACCTGCTCTACCCCCAGCTGATGAAGGTGACGCCCGCCACCCAGACCCTGAGTGCCGACCAGCTGCTGGCCACGGCAACCATCGCCATGCCGGACGCCAGTCTGCGCAAATACCTGCCCCCGGTGGCAGCGGACGCGAGCGCCCAGATAGTCGTGATGCGTGAAGGGCAGGAGCTGACCCTCTTCATGGATCCCGCGAACGGCGCCCTGCTCGGTACCATGGACAACAAGTGGAACCTGCAGGCGGTGGCGCGCGCTCTCCATGCGGAGCTGATGCTTGGCACCACGGGTGATCGCCTGATCGAGCTGGCCGCAGGCTGGGGAATCGTGCTCCTCGTCAGCGGACTCTATCTCTGGTGGCCCCGCAAGGGACCGGGTGTGGGAGGCATCCTCTGGCCGAGAATGCACCAGCGCGGCCGTCTCTGGTGGCGTGATCTGCACGCCGTGGTCGGCTTCTGGGGCGCAGGTTTCCTGCTGCTGCTGCTGCTGACGGGCATGACCTGGACCGGTTTCTGGGGCGGCCAGTTCGCCGACGTCTGGAACCGCTTCCCTGCGGCCATGTGGAACGAGGTGCCCAAGTCGGCCCCCCTCACCCGCAGCCTCAACCAGGCTCACGAACAGACCGTCTCCTGGGGGGCCGAGACCCTGCCCATGCCGAGCTCCCAACCCACGGCAGAGAGCCATGATCACAGCGCCATGACCCATGGCGGCGGACACGAGGGCATGGTCATGGCCAGCCATCGCATTCCGCTGCAACAGGTGGTCGACATCGCCAGCGAGCGTGGGGTCAGCCCGGGTTACAGCATCACCCCCCCGGTCGGTGAAACCGGCGTCTATACCATCGCCATCTTTGCCGATGATCCCCGCAACGATGCCACCCTGCACATCGACCAATACAGCGGCAAGGTGCTGGTCGACGTGCGTTGGCAGGATTACGGCCCGGTCGCCAAGACGGTGGAAACCGGCGTCATGCTGCACATGGGCAAGCTCTACGGCTGGCCGCACCAGCTCGTCATGCTGCTCATCTGCCTGATGATTCTGGCAAGCTCGGTGAGCGGGCTCTGGATCTGGTGGAGCCGCCGTCCCAGTGGTCGCCTCGCCGCCCCGCCCCTGCCCGCCAAGCTGCCTCCCATGGGCGGTGCCATCGCGGTGCTGGTCGTGCTCGGGATCTGCTTCCCGCTGGTGGGGGCCTCCATGGTCGCCATCTGGCTGCTGGACAGTCTCTTCTTCTCTCGCCGCCCGGCCGTGGCCCAGGCAAGCTGACCTCGGGGCAAGCACGCCTCATGCACACGAGGGCTCCCTGTCGGGGGCCCTCGTCGTCTGCATCACCTGGCATCATCCTTCGCCTGGCGGCATGCTCCTCCCCTTTCGATCATCACATCGGTCTGATGAAACAACAACGCGTCGACACATCAGCAAAAAGGGCTCCCATTCGGGAGCCCTTTTCATTGCCAAACGCGTCGGCCTCAGGTGAGCGCCAGCCCGGCGGAGAGCAGCAGGCTGAACAGAAATGCGCTGATGGCGGTCTTCTTGAGGGCGCCGGTCAGCACCTCGCCATCGAAACTCTCTCGCAGGGTGCGGGCGGCATCGGTGAGGGGCTTCATGGCGGGCAGGAAGATCCAGGGCCAGAGGCTCGCAGGCTGAGTCAGCAGGAAGGCGATGGTCGCCAGCAGCGCCGCCCCCAGCAAGACCCAGTGATAGGCGATGGCCCGGTTGCGGCCAAGGCGCACCGCCAGGGTGATCTTGCCGCTGGCGGCATCGGTCTCGATGTCCCGCACGTTGTTGATGTTGAGCACGGCAGTCGCCAGCAGGCCGCAGGCGGTGGCGGGCAGCAACAGGTCCCACTCCAGGCTATGGGTGAAGAGGTAGTAGGAACCGAGCACCCCCAGCAGGCCGAAGAACAGGAATACCGAGATGTCCCCGAAGCCGCGATAGCCGTAGGGGCTCTTGCCCACCGTGTAGGTGATGGCCGCGACGATGGCCGCTCCCCCCAGCAGGATGAACGTCAGGATCTGCTGCCACGCCTCCCCGAAGGCGCAGACCAGCAGGGAGAGGCCGCTCACCACGGCCGCCAGGGCGGTCAGCCCCATGGCCACACACATCTGGTGCCGGGTGATGAGGCCGGAAACCACGGCGCGCTGGGGACCGATCCGCTCCCCGTTGTCGGCACCGGAGACCGCATCGCCATAGTCGTTGGCCAGATTGGAGAGAATTTGCAGCAGGATGGCGGTCAGCAGGGAGAGTCCCATGATGGTGCCGTCGAACGCTCCCCGGCTGGCTGCCAGCCCCGAGCCCAGCAAGATGGAGGAGCACGCCAGGGGCAGTGTTCGCAAACGCGCCGCCAGCAACCAAACAGAGAAGGTATTTGTCATATTGTGATGGCCAAACAATCAGATATTGATCGTGTTAAGGGTTATCGAACCGGATTTAGGTATACTTGGCTGCGCGGGGGCGTCGGCTCCCCCGGGCAATTTACATGGACGAATGGGCAGATAATATATAGGAAATCGTCGCCCTTTGGCATCAACCTGCGCCATCCTCCCCCGGAGCGATCGCGATTATCCGGCTCAGACTAGACATCCATGTTGGCTCAGACCCACCTCAAGCAACAACTGGACGCCCTGCGTCACAGCACTGTCAGCGGTTTCGTGCGACTGCGCGTGGCCGCTCACGTCGACGTCTTTCCCGGCTGGTTGGCGGCCCAGACGCTCTACCCCCGCATCTATTGGCACGCCAGAGGGCAACAGAGCCCGGAGTACGTGGCGCTTGGCGCCATCCACGAGCTGACGCGGCCGGAGGATATCCAGCGGGTCTGCGACCTTGCCGGCACGGCCAGTGAAGACAGCCCTCGCTACTACGGTGGCCTGGCGTTCGACCCGGATCTGCCCGGCTGGCAGGGTTTTGGCCCCTGCCGCTTCGTGCTGCCCCGTATCGAACTGGTACGCCGGGGGGAGTGCACCAGCCTCTGCCTCAATCTCTGGCTGCCCGCTCGGGAAGAGGGTCACGCATTCGAAGCCGAACTCTGCGCCGCCGAGGCGGCGCTCGATGCCCTGCAACCCGAGGCCCCTCTGCCCGCCCTGCAAAAGCGGCCATGGCAGCGCCAGGACCTGCCGGGCCCTGCCCAGTGGCAGACCCTGGTGGAGCAGGTCACGGCCCCCGACTTCCAGGCCCGCACCCCCAAGGTGGTGCTGTCGCGGGAGAGCCTGCTCCAGAGCGAGGCGCACGATGCGCCCCTCTGCCCCTGGTCCCTGCTGACACAGTGGGCCCGCCACGCCCAGGAGTGCTTCCACTTCGGCTTCCAGTTCTCCCCCGAGCAGAGCTTCATCTCCTGCTCCCCCGAGCGCCTCTACCGCCGGGAGAAGGGCCACCTCTTTACCGAGGCGCTGGCAGGCACCATTCGCCGTTCCGGGGATGAGGCGACCGACGCGGCCCTGGCCGCCGAGCTGCTGGCCGACAGCAAGAACCGGCTGGAGAACCGGCTGGTTCACGCCGACATTCTCAGCCGCCTGGCCCCCCTCACGACCGATGCCACCCTGACCGAGCCGCGCATTCTGAAATTGCGGCTGCTGCAACACCTCAAGTGCGACATCGAGGCCGAGCTCAAACCCGGCGTCTGCGACTGGCAACTGCTGGCTGCCCTGCACCCCACCCCCGCCGTGGGGGGCGCCCCCCGCGAGGCGGCGCTCGCCTTCATCCGTGAATGCGAGCCCCATGATCGCGGCTGGTATGCCGGTGCCTGTGGCATGCTGAGCCGGGAGACCTCGGAGTTCTCCGTCGCCATTCGCAGCGCCCGGATCAGGGGCCCGCGCATCAGCCTGTTCGCCGGTGCCGGCATAGTGGCGGGATCGGAGCCCGCCGCCGAGTGGGCCGAACTCGACAACAAGATCGCCAACGTGCTCTCCCTGCTGGGATAGCGTTTCTTACCGACTCCTCACTGCGAGAGCTTCATGTCCGCCAGCCACGTGTCCGCGCATCACGCCTTTGCCAGCCATCACGCCACCTTCAACCATGTCTGGTCCTCCCTCTTGCTGGAAGAGCTCTTTCGCCTCGGCGTGCGTGACATCGCCCTGGCCTCCGGATCCCGCTCGGCGCCGCTCACCATGGCCGCCGCAGCCCACCCGGGCTTTCGCCGCCATCTGCACTTCGACGAGCGGGGTCTGGGCTTCATGGCGTTGGGGCTGGCCAAGGGGAGCGGCCGCCCGGTGGCGGTGATCATGACCTCGGGCACCGCGGTGGCCAACCTCTGGCCCGCGGTGGCGGAAGCCCAGCTCACCGGGGTCCCGCTCATCATTCTCTCTGCCGACAGGCCACCCGAGCTCATCGACAACGGGGCCAACCAGGCCATCGATCAGCCGGGGATCTTCGGTCGCTACCCCGTCTATCAGCAAAATCTGCCGAGCCCCACTCCCGCCATTCCGGCGGCCTTCGTGCTGAGCTCGGTGGATCAGGCCCTGGCCCGACAGGCGCACACCCCGGGGCCGGTGCACTTCAACTGCATGTACCCCGAGCCCCTCTATCCCGGCGATACCTACCTGGACTTTGCCGACTACCTGGCGCCTCTCGGCGACTGGCTGCACTCGGCCAAGCCCTGGAGCCCCTGGCTGGCGGGCGAGCCGGGCTGCCCCGCCCAGCCGGACTGGGAGGAGCTGAAGGGCAAGCGCGGTGTCATCGTCGCCGGACGCATCCAGGATCCGGTGCAAGGCAAGGCGGTGGCCGAGCTGGCCGACCGCCTCGGCTGGCCCCTGCTGGCAGATCTGCAAAGCCAGATCCGCTTCGATGATCGCAACCTCGTCCACACGGATCTCGCCCTGCAACACAGCGACTTCGTGGCCGAGCTGGCCCGCGCCGAGGTACTGCTGCAATTCGGCGCCCGCCTCATCTCCAAGCGCCTCGGCCAGTTCATCAAACAACACCCCTGGCAGGATTACTGGCTGGTGGACCCGCAGCCGGCACGCCTCGACCCCGACTACCGGCTGCGCCGTCGCCTGGTGTGCGACCCCGCCGCCTTTGCGGCTACCCATCCAATCCCCCATTCGCAGCAGCCCTGGCACCAGTTGGCCGCGCGCCAGCAGGCTATCAGCCAGCAGATCCGCACCGCCTGTGATCGCTTCTCGGAGCTCGGGGTGTGCCACCGCCTGAATCAGCTCATCCAGGGTCAGTTGTTCGTCGGCAACAGCATGCCGGCCCGGCTGATGGACATGCTGGGCGAGGTGGGCAAGGGCCCCAGCCGGGTGATGACCAACCGCGGCGCCTCCGGCATCGATGGCCTTATCGCCACCGCATACGGCTTCGCACAGTCGGTCCCGCCTGACAGTCGCGAGCCCACCACCCTGCTGCTCGGGGATCTCAGCGCCCTGCACGACCTCAACAGCCTGGCGCTGCTCGGCAAGGGGAGCCGCCCCCTGGTGGTGATCCTGCTCAACAACGACGGCGGCAGCATCTTCCGCATGCTGCCTGTGCCCACCCAGGACGCCCTGCTGGAGACCTACTACTGCCTGCCCCACGGCCTGCACTTCGAGCACGCCGCCGCCATGTTCGGCCTGCACTACCGGGCCCCCACCACCCTCGACGCATTTGAGCAGGACTATGCCGCAGCCCTGAAAAACGGGGTAACCCTGATTGAAATCAAGGTACCGAGCAGTGAAGTCGCCGAGGATCTCAAAGCACTGGGAGCCGCTATCCGTGGTCTCTGATCCCGCCGTGCCGCTGGTGCTGCTGCACGGCCTGCTGGGGGACGCCGACGACTGGCGACCTGTCATCCAGGCCCTGCCCGGCGTCCCGTGCCATGCCCTGGATCTGCCGGGCCACGGCCGCAACCGGGCACTGCGGGTGAGCGGCTTTGACGAGGCCCATCGCTGGCTCTGCGACGAGCTGGCCGCGCTGGATATCGCCCACTACCGGCTGGTGGGGTATTCGCTGGGGGGGCGGCTCGCGCTTCATCACGCCAGCCACTCCCCGGCGGGGTTGCAGGCCCTGCTGCTGGAGAACTGCCACCCCGGGCTGCCTGCCGGGGAACGTCCGGCCCGCATCGCTCACGATGAAGCCTGGGCCCGGCGTTTCGAGTGCGAGCCTCTGACCCGGGTGCTTGCCGACTGGTACCGCCAGGGCGTCTTCGCCGACCTGGACGACGATGCCCGCACCCGCCAGGCCGCACGCCGCCTTGGCAACGACGGCAAGGCCATGGCCGCCATGCTGAGGGCCACGTCCCTGGGGCGGCAGCCGGCTCTCGCCCCCTGGCTTCGGGATACCCGGCTGCCGGTGCAGTGGGTCTCAGGCAACCGGGATCACAAATTCCATGCCCTCGCTTGCCAGTTGGTCAAGCAAGGCTGCAATATCAAACACTTGGCTCTGGATGGCGGACACAATCTGCACACAAGCCAGCCCGATACCTTTGCCCGGCTCCTGCGGGAGTGGGCTCACCAACCAGAAGAGAAGATCCATGATTGAAGCAATGACGGAAGCCGAGCTCTATGCCCCTGTCGAGTGGCACGACTGCTCCGCCGGTTACGAGGACATCCTCTATCACAAGTCCCCAGAGGGCATTGCCAAGATCACCATCAACCGTCCCCAGGTGCGCAACGCCTTCCGCCCCCGCACCGTGAAAGAGATGCTGCAAGCCCTGGCCGATGCCCGCTACGACGACAAGGTCGGCTCCATCATCCTCACAGGCTTCGGCGAGAAGGCCTTCTGCGCCGGCGGCGACCAGAAGATCCGCGGCGACTACGGTGGCTACAAGGACGATGAAGGCACCCATCACCTCAACGTGCTCGACTTCCAGCGTGACATCCGTACCTGCCCCAAACCCGTGGTGGCCATGGTGGCTGGCTACGCCGTCGGTGGCGGCCACGTGCTGCACATGATGTGCGACCTGACCATCGCCGCCGACAACGCCCAGTTCGGCCAGACCGGCCCCAAGGTGGGTTCCTTCGACGGCGGCTGGGGCGCCTCCTACATGGCCCGCATCGTCGGCCAGAAGAAGGCTCGGGAGATCTGGTTCCTCTGCCGCCTCTACGACGCCAAACAGGCCCTCGACATGGGGCTGGTCAACACCGTCGTGCCCCTGGCCGAGCTGGAGCGTGAAACCGTGCGCTGGTGCCGCGAGATGCTGCAACACAGCCCCATGGCCCTGCGCTGCCTGAAGGCGGCCCTCAACGCCGACTGCGACGGCCAGGCCGGTTTGCAGGAGCTGGCAGGCAATGCCACCATGCTGTTCTACATGACCGAAGAGGGTCAGGAAGGGCGCAACGCATTCAACGAGAAACGCCGTCCCGACTTCTCCAAATACAAGCGGAATCCCTGATGACACTCGCCCTCTACCGCTACCAACTGCCCTTTACCCAGCCCCTGGCCTTTCACGGTCAGTTGCAGGTAGCGCGCGAGGGCCTGCTGGTACGCATCGACGATGGCTGGGGGGAGATAGCCCCCCTGCCAGGATTTTCCAAAGAGACCCTGGCCGACGCCCAGGCCGAGGCCCTCGACTGTCTGGCGCAGCTGGCGCGGGGACAGACCCCGACGCCACAGCTGCCCTCGGTGCAGTTCGGGCTCGACTGCGCCCGTCGTAGCTGGCCCGAGCAGGGTGCCCCCCTGCCCGAGCCCTATCCGCTGATCCAGGGCTCCCCCCAGGAGCTGCTCAAGAACTGGAAGCAGTGGCTGCACGAGACCCCCCTCAAGGCCAAGCTGAAGGTGGCCCGCTACCCCATGCGCGACGAGCTGGCGCTAATCCGGCTACTGCTCGATCGGCGCCCCAACCTCAAGCTGGTCCTGGACGCCAACCAGGGCTGGACCCGCGAGGAGGCCTGGGCCTTTTGCGGCCACCTGGATCCGAATCGCATCGAATACCTCGAAGATCTGTGCGCCGACTTCGAGGACATCGCCTTCGTCGCCAGCCGCACCGGCATGCCGGTGGCGCTGGACGAACTGCTGGCCCAGGGCAAGCCCTGGGAGCCCATCCCGCAACTGCGCGCCCTGGTGCTCAAGCCGACCCTGCTCGGCGCCCTGGCCAACAGCGAGGCCCTGGTGGCCCGCGCTCGCGAACTGAAGCTCAAGGTGATCGTCTCCTCCTGTTTCGAGTCCGGTCTCGGCCTCGGTCAGCTCGCCCGCCTCGCGGGGGAGTGGGCGCCGGATCAGGCCCCTGGCCTCGATACCCGCCGCTGGCTGGCCAGGGATCTGCTGGACAAGCAGGGACAACCCGATCCGGGCAGGATGGACCCCCTGTTTCACCGTGACTGACCCATGGTGACCCGTCAGATCCCACGGCAGGAAACCTGCCCGGTACGACGCTGGGCGACACAGGCCCCTCATCGTATTGCCATCCACAGCGGGGAGCCTCTTAGCTACCAGCGCCTCGACCTGCGCCTCAACAGCCTGTGCAATCAGCTCGCCCGGGCCGGGCTGGAACGGGGAGATCATCTCGCCGCCGTGGTGCGCGGCGCCCTGGAGGATGTGTTGCTGGCCTGGGCCTGCGTGCGCAGCGGCATCGTCTTCTGCCCCCTCAATCCCGCCTTTCCGGCAACCAGACACAGCGAACTGGCGAGCCAGCTCGAGGCCCGGGCATTCTGGTCGGCAGGCGAGATCCCGGCGGGCGACTGGCAAGCCCTCAGCCTCGACTTCACGGGCGAGCTGGCCGCAGATGGGGAGTTCCCGCTGGTACCCGACCAGCCGAACAACATGATCCTCACCTCGGGATCCAGCGGTACCCCCAAGGCGGTGGTCCACCGCCTCGCCAACCACCTCGCCTCGGCCCGGGGTTCCGCCACCCTGATCCCCCTGGACGAAGCCTGCGGCTGGCTGCTCTCCCTGCCACTGTTTCACGTCGGCGGTTACGCCATCCTGTTTCGGGTCTTCCTGGCGGGAGCCGCCCTGGTGCTGGACGATCGCACCCGGCCCCTCAAGGCGCGGCTCGAGGATCAGCACATCACCCACCTCTCGCTGGTGCCGACCCAGCTCTGGCGCCTGCTGGCACAGGGCTTCGACCCATCCCGCACCCGGGTGCGAGAGCTGCTGCTCGGGGGCGCCGCCATCCCGGCGCCCCTGGTCAACCGGCTGACCGCTCTGGGGCTGGAGCCCAAGGTGAGCTATGGCCTCTCCGAGATGGGCAGCCAGGTCTGCACCGGGCAACCCTGCGCCGCCGGCGTGGTGGGTCGCCCGCTGCCGGGGCGGGAGGTCTGCATCCGCCAGGGGGAGATCTGCGTGCGCGGTGAGACCCTGTTTGCCGGATATTTCAGGGAAGGCGAGCTGGTGCGCCCCCTCGATGAAGAGGGCTGGTTCCACACCCGGGACAAGGGCCGCCTCACTCCGGGGGGCGATCTGGTGGTGGAGGGGCGGCTCGACAACCTCTTCATCTCGGGAGGGGAGAACATCCAGCCCGAGACCATAGAGCAGCGGCTGGTGGATCACCCCGCCGTGGCCCAGGCCCTGGTGGTGCCGGTGCCGAGCGACGAGTGGGGGCATAGGCCCGCCGCCTTCATCGACTGGCACGGCGAACCGGCACCATCTGCCGAGCTGGCCGCCTGGATCAGGCTGTCGTTACCCGGCTTCATGGTGCCGGACCAGTGGCATCCCTGGCCGGATCTCGGCGGCAATCTGAAACCCTCCCGCACCCTGCTCGCCCGCAGCTTGCGACAAGAGGAGTGACGCCTCCCCCATATGGGGCGGAGTCCTTGCTATCAACACAGCCCCCTTTGGGGCTGTTTTTATGTTGTTTGCTCCCGAATACATCATTTCGCTGCGCCATCTGGCCAATTGATATTCCTTTGGAGCCCAATACCCTCTCTGGTCCCCACGCCTCTCCATCCACCAAAGGGATCATGATGAAGCACCTCTCTCCCCGGCTGCTGCTCCTGGCAGCCCCAGGCCTGCTCGCCACTTCGGCGCTGGCCAACTACTCCCCCTCCGACTGGCAACAGTATCAACTCAAAGGCGAATCCAGCCGTCAGCTGGGGGATCGTCTCACCGAAGTGACCTTTGAACTGAGCGCCCGCAGCGGCGACGCCCCTTATCAGCAGTTGAGGGTGTATCGCCGCTTCGACTGGCGCGATGCCAACCTGGCTGCGCTGGCAGAGCAGCAGTGCGGCGAGCCGCAACTCAAGATCGAGCAGGGCTGGCAGATCCGCTACCTCAGCTGTGAAGAGGTGGTACCGGCCGGCAAGGCCGTCCCGGCCAGCAGCTATGACTATGGCTACGGCATGAAGCAGGGCCGCTGGGAGCCGCTGGCGGGCACCCCGACCGCGCCGCGTCAGGATCGTCTGCCGCTGGCTGAGCGGGTCATCCTGGGTCACAGCGAGCAGGAGCTGGATCGCTGCGAGCTCAACGCCGAAGGTCGCTGCGCCGAGCAGGCATGGCAGTACCAGCCGCAAAACTGGCAGCAATTGAAGGTGCTGGAAGAGACCCCCAATGAACGGGATGGCCGCCTCGAGCAGATCTTCTTCCGCCTGCAGCCCATCGCGGGCAGCCAGGCCGCCAAGCAGGTGAGCGAGCTGCACGTCTGGCGCCAGTACACCTGGTTGCTGGACGAGATCAAGGCCCAGCAGGAGTGCGATGAACCCCAGACGCGTCAGGAAGGGGACAAGACCATCAGCTACCGGGTGTGCCGTCAAACCCTGCCCGCTGGCAGCGAAGTGCAGGTGGTCTTGAAGGACACCGGCTATCAATACCCGGTGGGGGGCAGCGAATGGCAGACCCTGCCGGAGACAACCGAGTGGCAGGAGAGCCGGGTGCTCAACCGCCCCATCGTGCTGGCCAGCAAGGAAGAGCTGCTCGACTGTCGCCGTGCCGACGGCCGCGCCTGCTCCGAGCCGGATCTGCCGGGCACCGAGCTGCTGGACGCCGAAGCTGCCAAGATAGTGCAGGATGCCAGTGGCCAGCCCGCACCGGTCTGGCAGGAGAACTATGGTCACGATGACACCAAGCTGCTGGCCGTGTCGCGCGGCATCCAGAGCCTGCTGGCGGCCAATCAGCCGGCCCATCCGGCCATGAAGCTGCTGCTGGAATACGTGCGTGCCCACAACTACCACAACTACGGCAAGCACAAGGAAGACGGCCCGGCTGCTGCTGAGGCGCTGGCCGAGGCATTGACGGCACTCGGTGCCCATCCGCTGCTCTTCCCGGAGCAGGCCAGCGACGAAGTAGGCGCCGTCATGGGAGCCTGGAGCATCGCTCTGCACGGTCAGTTCAAGAGCCCGGCAGTGCAGAGCCGCTTTGGCACCCTGCTCGGCGAGTTCAACCAGATGCTGGCCTACAGCACCCGCCATGCCAGCGAGATCAACGGTCAGCACGCCTGGGCAACCGGTCTGTTCGATCTGCTCAACTTCCTCGACTTCGCCAGCGACTACAGCGACCCCTTCGCCAACGACTTCCGCCAGCAGGATGGCGAGCTGCGCAAGCAGCTGCACGCCCTCGGCATGAGCGAGCTCGCGTTGTGGCAAGGAAGGGATGGCGCCGATCTGTTCCTGCTCAACAACGTGCTGGATGCCTACACCCGCCTCTACCGGGTCGCCCGCTACACCCGCCCGGACGAGCTCGATGGCTACCGCAAGCTGCTGGATGACTCCGTCATCGCCCTCGTTCGCCACCACGACCTGATCCCTGGTGGTCAGCAGAGCCAGGATCTGCTGGAAGACATGTCGCTGACCCTCTCCACCTACTACCTGACCTACACGGACCGCACCAGCGAAGCCTGCATCAGCGGTGACTTCGCCGGGCTCTGCACCCCTGTCCGGGTGGAGGACGTGCTGCCGTTCGAGCACACCTGCTCGCCGACCCTGCGCCTGCGGGCCCAGGATCTGACCATGAGCCAGGCCGAGGGGATCTGCCGTGAACTGGGTGCCGAAGAGCAGCAGTTCCACCAGCAGATGGAGACCGGCTGGCAGCCGGTGGCGGATGATCACAACGAGGCGCTGGAACTGGTGATCTTCGACTCCTCCGCTGACTGGAAACGCTACGGCAGTGCTCTGTTTGGCGGCGTCTCCACCGACAACGGCGGCATCTACCTCGAAGGGGATCCGGCGCGCCCCGGCAACCAGGCCCGCTTCTTCGCCTACGAGGCGGAGTGGAAGCGCCCTGCATTCCAGGTGTGGAACCTGCGCCACGAGTACGTGCACTACCTGGACGGCCGCTTCAACCAGTACGGCAGCTTCGGCCACTACCCGCTCAACCGCACCACCTGGTGGTCGGAAGGGCTGGCGGAGTTCGTCGCCCACGGCCAGTGCTTCGCCCGCGGTCTGGACAACGTCGCCGGCCGCCCGGCCAGCGATCGTCCGACCCTGGCCGACATCCTGCATCTGGATTACGACAAGGGGGGCGAGATGGTCTACTCCTGGTCCTACACGGTGCACCGCTTCCTGAACGAGACCGGTCGCAGCGCCAGCTGGCTGGCCATGGCCCGGGCCCTGCGAGGCCCGGATCGAGAGCAGGCCATGAATGCCTTCGAAGCCGAGCTGGACCAGCTGATTGCCAATGACAGCGAGGCCTACCAGCAGTGGCTCGGCCGCGAGCTGCTGCCCTGGTGGGAAGCCAGCAAGGACTCCGACGAGTGCAAGGCCAACGACTCCTCCCACTGAGAACGAGACGGCTATGACAAGGGGCGGCCATGGCCGCCCCTTGTTTATGGCGCCGTTTGATAATCCCGGGATCCTGGCGCGCGCTGCGACAACCTCTGCCCGAGTGAGCCCCTGCGCCGCCATCAAACCTGACGCGCCACAACAACTTGTAATAGAATGACCCCCTGTCTTCTCTTACTTCAGACCCGAACCGCACCGCGCATGAAGAAGTTTGCCAAGATCCTGCTCGCCTGCCTCTGCCTGTTGCTGGCCTCCATCGCCGCCCTGCTTGGCTACAGCGAGTGGACCGTCTCGGACGCCCGTCACTACACCTACGACGACGTCAACGCGGTGCCCTACAACCGGGTCGCCCTGGTGCTCGGCACCTCCAAATACCTGATTGGCGGCAGCCCGAACCACTACTTCAAATACCGGATCAAGGCCGCCGCCGAGCTCTACAACAACGGCAAGGTGGACTACATCCTGGTCTCCGGCGACAACGCCACCGTGCAGTACAACGAACCGCGCCAGATGCGGCGGGCCCTGATCCAGGCCGGCATTCCGGCCAGCGCCATCTACAGCGACTACGCCGGCTTTCGGACCCTGGACTCCATCGTGCGGGCAAAGGAGGTGTTCGGTCAGGCCCACTTCACCGTGGTCTCCCAGGCCTTTCACAACGAGCGAGCCATCTTCATCGCCCGCCATTTCGGCATCGAGGCGGTCGGCTTCAACGCCGTGGATCCCAGCGCCTATCAGGGCATCAAGACCCGGGTGCGCGAGGTGTTTGCCCGCCTGATGGGGCTGCTCGACCTCTACGTGCTGGACAAGGGACCCAAGTTCCTCGGCGAGCCCATCGTCATCGGCGCTCCCGTTCCCTGCCAGGCGTTGAGCACCATAGGGGCTAGCCAACCCTGCCTGCCCATTGCACCGCCCCCTCATCAGCCGAAGGCCAAGCAGGCAACGGCCGTGAGCGCGGCAACAGCCACCAGCGCAGCCGTGCCGAGCGAAGCAACACCCGTGGATAATCCGGCTGCCAGCAGCGCGCCGACCCCTCAATAGCAGAGACCCGCCAACAGGCGGGTCTCTTTCATTGGGCTCGGTATTTCCGGCGATCAGGCCCTTGCCGCCACGTAACGCCGTGCCACCTCATCCCAGTCGATC
The DNA here is from genome assembly GCF_013168745.1 of Aeromonas sp. TW 6. Classification (NCBI taxonomy): domain Bacteria; kingdom Pseudomonadati; phylum Pseudomonadota; class Gammaproteobacteria; order Aeromonadales; family Aeromonadaceae; genus Aeromonas; species Aeromonas sp. TW 6. Next base: position 52,808 of record NZ_JABERS010000013.1, read on the forward strand.
ACGTTGTAAAACGCGGCTATGTAATCGGGACGCTTGTTCTGGTACTTGAGGTAGTAGGCATGCTCCCACACATCCAGCCCGAGTATCGGGGTGAGCACCTCCATCAGGGGGCTGTCCTGGTTCGCGCTACTCACCACCTGCAACTTGCCGCGCCCATCGACCACCAGCCAGGCCCAGCCGCTGCCAAAACGGCTCAGCGCCGCCTGAGTAAAGGCCTGCTTGAAGGCCTCCAGCCCACCCAGATCCCGCTCCATCGCTGCGGCCAGCTCGCCGTCCGGCTCGCCGCCGCCCTGCGGACTCATCACCTGCCAGAACAGGCTGTGGTTGGCGTGGCCGCCGCCGTGATTGCGCACCGCCCCCTGAACCTGGGCCGGCAGGCTGTCGATACGGGCAAGCAATGCCTCCAGCGGCAGGGCAGCCAGCTCCGGCAGATCGGCCAGGGCGGCATTGAGGTTGGTGACATAGGTCTGATGGTGACGGCTGTGATGGATCTCCATGGTCTTTGCATCGATATGGGGTTCCAGCGCGTCATAGGCGTAAGGAAGGGCTGGCAGGGTATGGCTCATGTTCATTGTCTCTCCTGTTGGGCTCAATGCAGTTGATGGGCAGAGCCGGTCTGACACAAACATTGACCCAGGCTGCGCTGGATGCCGTCGTGATGACCGTGTTTGCCCAGAAAGGCGAGCAGCTCGGTACGGGTGCTGCGGGCGTGGCGAACAGCCGCCTCCCGCAGGGCAGCGGAACTGGTGGGGGACTGGCTGGTGGCCAGCAGGCAATCATGGATGTGACACAGCAGGTCGGCGGCCCGATCCGGCAGGGTCATGGCCACCAGCAGATCCGCCAGGTTGTGATGGGCCACCACCAGGGCCGCCACCGCTTCGTCGGCATCGTGCCAGTCGGCAAACTGCTGGCGGGCAAGCCACAGCGCCTGCTGATAGCAGTCGAGCGCCCTGGCGTACTCCCCCGCATCGAAATGGCGGTTGCCACTCAGGGTCTGCGCCTTCCAGTGCGCCATGCTGCTGTCCGCTCCGGTGGTACCGACCCATCCCTTCACCCAGGTTCCCGTCATGACTCGACTACTCAAATGATAATAATTATTATTTAACTTATTTGATGGGCAGACACAAGGAATAGTTGGTGCCGCCTTTTTTGCCCATATGGGTAGGGTTTTTCTGCAATCCCCGGTTTAGTGATCCCACCCACAGATACATTTGAGTTCAGCCACCATGCTGCCGGTACTGGCATGAGGCCGGTGGCTGCCCGGTGACGACCCCCGGTGACGACCAGAGTGCAGCCGGTTTTTTCACAAGGACGGTGAAGATGAAAAGATGGCTATTGATGCTGTTGTGCGCCCTGCCCATGCTGGGTCAGGGGGCCGGTTATACCCAGACCCGCTACCCCATAGTGCTGGTGCACGGTCTGTTCGGTTTCGACAAGCTGCTCGGTGTCGATTACTTCTACGGCATCCCCCAGGCCCTGACCCGGGATGGCGCCAAGGTCTACGTGGCACAGGTCTCCGCCACCCAGAGCTCGGAGCTGCGCGGTGAACAGCTGCTCAAGCAGGTGCAGCAGGTGCTCGCCATCACGGGGGCGGAGAAGGTGAACCTCATCGGCCACTCTCACGGTGGCCCCACCATTCGCTACGTCGCTTCGGTCGCCCCCGAGCTGGTCGCCTCCGCCACCAGCGTGGGCGGGGTCAACCATGGCTCGGAGATCGCCGACCTGGTGCGGGCCAAGGTGACGCCGGGCTCGGCGGCCGAAGGTCTGGCGGTGGCCGCCGCCTCGGCCCTGTCCGGGGTCATCTCGCTGCTCTCCGGGGGAAGCCAGCTGCCGCAGGATCCCCTCGCAGCCCTCGACGCCCTCACCAGCACCGGCGCCCAGCGCTTCAACCAGCGCTATCCGGAAGGGCTGCCGAGCCAGCATTGCGGCGAAGGGCCCATGCAGGCCGCCAACGGGGTCTACTACTTTTCCTGGAGCGGACGCGGCACCATGACCAACATCCTGGATCCGGTGGATCCGGCGCTGGCGCTGACCGGCAGCTTCTTCAAGGAGCCCAGTGACGGCCTGGTCGGGGTGTGCAGCAGCCACCTCGGCAAGGTGATCGGCACCCACTACCGCATGAACCATCTGGACGAGGTGAACCAGTCGTTCGGCATTCGCCACCTGTTCGAGACCAACCCGGTCAACCTCTATCGCCAGCACGCCAACCGCCTGCAGAGGCTGGGACTATGAACAGGGCATGGCTGATGGCTGCTCCGCTGGCGACAGCCCTGCTGCTGGGGGACTGGCAGTATTGGCCCTCCGCTGACGCAACCGCCCCTTCGCCGCAACATGTCGGGCCCGCTTCCCCTCTGGTCAGGCAGGCTGCACCACCGTCGGACAAGGGCTCGCTGCAGGCCCGCCATGAAGCCTTTCTCGCGGCCGAGGGCAGCCTGACGGTGCCGACGGATCCGGGCCTCGCCAGCTTGCAGAAACTGTTCGACGAGCGCGAACAGTTGCGCAGGCAGCGCTTCACCCCGGTCGAGCAGGAGCAGCTGTTTGCCGAGGACAGGCTGATGGAGCAGTGGACCCTGCGCCGCAAGGCGCTGGCGGAGTCCAGCGATGCCGACAAGCCGCTGCTGGCGAGCGAGCTGGAGCTCTGGCTGGCGGAGCAGCCCCAGTGGTTTCGGGAGGCGGAGGCCAACAGCCGCCTGCTGGGCGATCTGCAGGCTCTGGATCAACTCCCCGCAGCCGGGCGTGACGCCGCACTGCGCGAACAGTTGGGACCGGAGGCGGCAGACCGGTTGCACCAGTTGGCAGAGAGCCAGCAGGCGTTCGAGCAGCAGCTGGCCGGCTATCTGGCCGAGATCAGGCCCCTGCCTGCCGAGGCCCGGGTCAGCCAGCAGCCGGAGATCCTGGCACGCTGGTTCGAGCCCGGTCAGTGGCGACGGGTGGAGGCCCTCACCCGGCTCACCCTGGGCGAGCAGTAACCGGCATGAAAAAGGGGCCCGCAAGTGGGCCCCCATTCTTTGACGCTGCCGCCCTTACTGCGGCTTGTTGGCACCCGGCAGCGGCTGCCAGGTGAGGCGAGTCACCCGGTTGCCCTGCACCTCGCAGGTGAGGCAGAGATCCTGCCACCCCTTCTCTTGGCGCAGGGAAACCTCTCCCTTGATGCCCTCTGCACTCCTCTTGAGTTTGGCCGGCTCGAAGGTCACCTTGTCACCTCCGGCGAGCGCCATCAGCTTGCCATTGCAGAGCCACTGGGCGAGCTCGGCCCCCTTGAGCTTGACGCCCTTGTCAGCCCTCTCCTCGGCGGTGCTCGGTGCAAACAACCCGCCCAGCTCGGCCGCCCGTCTGGTCAGCCAGGCTTCCCGCTGCTGCATGCTCATCTTGCTGACAAACTCCGCAGGCTGCCCTTTGTCGTCCAGCCATTGGGTCAGCTTGCCACTGTCATCGAAGGCGAACTGGGCGGCGGGCTCCTTCACCCCGAACAGCTTGCCGCCCTTGAAGTAGTAACGGCTCTCCCCTTCCTGTTTACCCTGCTCGTTCAGGATGGGCACGGCGATGATGACGGGCGTGCCGTCGACCCAGGCCTTGATGTCAGCGCCATCGTGGCTGAACAAGCGGGTATCGAGGGCGCTGTCGGCCCCCTTCTCCATCAGGGTGAACTGCTCGGCCAGGGAGGCGGCAAATGAAGGCAGGGAGCAGAGTCCCAGTCCCAAGCCGAGGCTCAGGGCGATCGCGGTTGTGCGCATAAGTGTCCTGTGGTAGGCCCGAAGGCCGGATTAACTCTCTACCAGCCAGGTCCTCAGTCCCTCCCGGTGAGCCTCGCTCAAAGGGATGGACTGCCGGGTCCGGTAGTCAAAATGGATCAGGGTCGTCTCGGCGGTCACCGCCAGCTCGCCGCCCTGCCAGGCTTCCTGCCAGAGCGTGAAGGAGCTGGTACCGATACGCCGCACGCCGGTCTTGATCGACACCATCTGGCCATAGAACAGCTCCCGTTTGAATTGCACCGTGTAGCCCGCGATGATCAGATGCCAGTCATGCACATCCAGCTCGGGCGAGAAGAGGCGAAACAGGGGATCACGGGCCGATTCAAACCAGACCGCCGGCACCGTGTTGTTGATGTGGCCGAGGGCGTCCGTCTCTTGAAAACGGGGTTGGATCTGCATTTCCAGCATGGATGTCGACTCCTTGTCGTAGGACCGCGCACAGGCTAGCGCGCCAACCCGTCCGACTCAAGCGTCCCTGCCTGGGGGTGAGAGCCACCGCCGGTTTCCGGCTCCTGCGCCACCTGCTCGGGCTTTAACCAGGCGCTGCGAAAATCGAACCAGCCAAGGGCCGTCATGCGCACACCGTGCACGCCGACCCGGCTCTCCAGCTCTAGCCAGTGGTGAAACAGCGGCACGAACCAGCTCTGGCGCTGCACCTCGGCCAGCAGGGCGCGGGGGCCGGGCTCTTCACCATGGGCGCGCCACTGCGTCAATCCCTGCCACAGGGCCTGCTGGCCGCCCCACACCCGGCGCAGCAAGGGGGTGCCCTGAAGCCAGGCGTAAGGGGCGAAGGCGTGCTCATGCTCCAGGTTGAGGGTGCCGAACCAGAGATCCACATCTTCATCCTCCCCGCTCACCCAGCGCCCGTAGTCCAGGGTACGCACCTCGAGCTGGATCCCCTGCTCTGCCAACAGGCTGCTCATGGCGCTGGCGCACTCGTTGAACTCCAGATGCTGGTTGAAGCAGGCCAGTACCAGCCGCGCTGGCAGGCTGACCGGGCCGGACTCGGGAAGAGGCAGGCTCTCGCGCCAGTGGGGCAGGAGACCCAGCGCGCTGGTCCAGCCCCGCTGCAGCTCGGGCGCCACCCGGGCCATCAGGGCGATGGGGTTGAGCAGCCGGGTCAGCCACTGGCGCAGGGCCGGGTCCTGCAGGGGGGCCGATCTGTCGTCCTGCAGCAGGAAGTAGCAGCCGGATTCCAGTTCTGACTCCCCGCGCATGGAGCCAAGCTCCGGGGTGTCGCTGCCCAGCCTGACGTGGCTCTCCAGCCGCTCCGCCAGCTCCGGCAGCATCCAGATGTCGATCTCGTCGAGCAGGGCCCGCAGCCCGAAATAGTCGTCAAATGCTTCGAGGCACAGGTGCAGCGGGTCGTTGGCGCTCACCCGATAGGGGCCGGTGCCCACCGGCTGCAGGGCGAAATTCGCCTCCTCCTTGAGCTCCCGCGGCAGGATGGCCGCCACCGGCTCGGCCAGCAGGTGCGGCAGCAGAGGATCCGGGCTGTCGAGATGGATGTCCAGGGTGCGCGGCCAGCGGCTCTCCAGCCGTGCCAGATGGGCGAACAGCGGGCGATCCCGCAAGGCCTGCAGGCTCTCCATCACATCCTCCACCACCAGTTCGCGGCCATGGTGAAAGCGCACCACGGGGCGCAGATAGAAGCGCCAGTGACAGGGGGCCAGACACTCCCAGTGGTGGGCGAGATCCCCCTCGATTTCCCCATTTTCCTCGTTTCGCCGGGTCAGACCGTTGAAGATTTGGCGGCTCAGGTGAATTTCGGAGCGGCGCAAGGGCGCGGTGGGCAACAGACCGGGCAGGGGCCGGTAGTAGGGCACCCGCAGGATCTGGCGCCCCTCCCGGGTGGCCTGGCCGAGCTGCTCGATGAGCAGCGGGGTGAGCAGATCCAGGCGATCTTCGGCCAGCCTCACCGCCTGCGCCAGCTGGCCCTGACTCAGCAGAACCCGCAATCGGCGCCGGGTCAGGCTCTCCTGGTTGTCGAGCAGGGTGAGGCGGGAGCGCCGCCCCCGCCCTGCTTCTGCCGTCCAGCACAGCCAGCCCTGCCCTTCCATGCGGCGCAGCAGCAGGCGGGCATTGCGGGGGGTGCAGCAGAGCAGATCCGCCACCTCGGCGAGGCTGATCTCCCGCTCGTCGCAGCCAAGCTGCTGGGCGAGCCGTTGAAATTGCTGATAAAGGCGGGTGGTAGGCATAAAAGAGGAAATCCTGTAGCTGAAAGTCATCAGTTTTTACTTCCGCATTTTAGCTCAATACTGCTGGCGAACGTGAGAACCACAGCACAGGAGCACCATCATGAGCCATGCCACCCCCCTCAAACCGAACCGGATCCAGCAAACCCTTCGTCGCTACTTCCTGAGGATCCTGCCCCGCCCTCTGACGCTGGTCGAAGATCCCATGGTGCAGCTCAACCGCCTGATGCAGTGGGACATGCACCAGATAGACGACAGGGAGTATCGCCGCCGTCTCTGAGGTTGCCGTCACCGACGCCATCCGGTCACCCCCATCCCCCGGCATTGCTTTGCCGGAATGGGTGGTTTACATCGGCGCCAGGACTGCTAGATTGGACGTCTATCCATCCATAATGGTGACATCCAACAAGGAGTGTGTGATGAAAGATGCGACCCTGGCCCTGCACCACGGCTTTGCCAACGATCCCGCCACCAAGGCGGTGGCCGTGCCCATCTACCAGACGGTGGCCTACGAGTTCGAGAGCGCCCAGCACGGGGCGGACTTGTTCAATCTGGCGGTGCCGGGGAACATCTACACCCGCATCATGAACCCCACCAACGATGTGCTGGAGCAGCGGATGGCCGCGCTGGAAGGGGGCATCGCCGGCCTGGTGGTCTCGGCGGGCTCCGCCGCCATCACCTACGCCATCCAGGCGCTGACCGCCGCCGGTGACAACATCGTCTCCACCCCCCAACTCTATGGCGGCACCTACACCTTGTTCGCCCACATGCTGCCGAGCTTCGGGGTCGAGGTACGCTTCGCCAAGGATGACAGCGCCGAGGCCATCGCCGCCCTCATCGATGACAAAACCAAGGCGGTCTACTGCGAGAGCATCGGCAACCCGGCCGGCAACATCGTCGACATCGCCGCCCTGGCCAAGGCCGCCCACGCCCGCGGCGTGCCGCTCATCGTCGACAACACGGTCGCCACTCCGGTCTTGTGCAAACCCATCGAACACGGCGCCGACATCGTGGTGCACAGCCTGACCAAATATGTCGGCGGCCACGGCAACTCCCTGGGGGGCGTCATCGTCGACTCGGGCAAGTTCCCCTGGGCGGATCACGCCGAGCGCTTCCCCCAGCTGACCCAACCCGAGCCTTCTTATCACGGGGTGGTCTACACCGAGGCCTTCGGCCCGGCTGCCTTCATCGGCCGGGTGCGCACCGTGCCGCTGCGCAATACCGGGGCGGCGCTGGCGCCGATGAACGCCTTCCTGCTACTGCAAGGGCTGGAAACCCTTAGCCTGCGCATGGAGCGCCACGTGGACAACGCTCTGCGGGTGGCCCACCACCTCAAGCACCACCCCAAGGTGGCCTGGGTCAGCTACGCCGGTCTGCCGGGTCACCCCCACTACCCGCTGGCGGAGAAGTACATGGCCGGTCGCCCCTCGGCCATCCTCTCCTTCGGCCTGAAGGACGGCTACGAGGCGGGCGTGCGCTTCTACGATGCCCTCAAGATCTTCAAGCGGCTGGTCAACATCGGCGACGCCAAGTCCCTGGCCTGCCACCCCGCCTCTACCACCCATCGCCAGTTGAGCGAAGAGGAGCAGGCCAAGGCTGGAGTGAAACCTGAGATGATCCGGCTGTCGGTGGGGATCGAAGCCATCGAGGACATACTGGCGGATCTGGATCAGGCGCTGGAGGCCTGAGTCAATCGACGAAGGAGCGGGCACCACGCCCGCTCTTTTTCATCCATAAGTGAACCTGCTGCCGGGGCGCTGCGTATCACCGCCTTCCGTCACTGCGTCGAGGTTTCCATGATAGTCCTGCACCACCTGAACAAATCCCGCTCCCAGCGCATCATCTGGCTGCTTGAAGAGCTGGGCCTGCCCTACCAGATCAAGGCCTACCAGCGCGATGCCGCCACCTTCCTGGCGCCGCCCGAGCTCAAGGCCGTCCACCCCCTCGGCAAGTCGCCGGTCATCGAGTTTGACGGCCGGGTGCTGGCGGAATCCGGTGCCATCACCGAATACCTGATCGCCCGCCACGCTCCGGAACGGCTGGCACCGGCCACTGACAGCCCGGAGTATCCCGAATACCTACAGTGGCTCCACTTCGCCGAGAGCTCCGGTATTCTGCCGCTGCTGCTCGATATGTTCGTGCGCAAGGATGGCAGCCCGATGCGCTTCCTGCCGGACTACGCCAAAGCCGAGTGTACCAAGGTGCTGGGCTACCTCGATGAGGTGCTGGCAAGCCGCCGTTACCTGGTGGCCGATCGCCTCACCGGCGCCGACATCCTGAACTCCTTCCTGGTGGATCTGCTGGCCCAGAGCGGCCAGCTGGCCCAGTTCCCGCATCTGCAAGCCTACTGGCAGCGCCTCAATACCCATCCGGCCCGCCAGAAGGCGGCGGCGCTGGAGCGCGAGCTGGACCGCAGCGCCGAATAAACGGCAGTGCCCGGCGACACCACGCAAAACGCCTCGATGATCGGGGCAATGCTGTTCACTTAAGAGAATTTGAGTTCCAGTCCACGTAGTATCAGGACAAAAAATCGAGGGAGGCATGATGCCTCCCTCTTTCTATTGCAAGCCCCGCTGGATAAAGGCTGGAGGAAGATCGACTGGACACAGCCTTGCCCCCTCAACTCAAATCCAATTTATGAATAATCAGTCAAAAAAGTGCTTATCTGAACAGCATTGCGATGATCGGGGCGCTTTCTTTTCCGTTGGCCAGCCGGTGATCAGAGGGCGAGGGAAAGGATCCGCGCCACTATGGTTGCCAGGATGACTTACAGCGCGTGGGACAGGATCCTGGCTACCTTGTCGGGATCAATGTCCTGCTGCTCCCCGAGGGCGGTCAGCCCGAAACGCTTGAGGTTGGAGCAGATACCGGGGATGCAGCTCTCGCTCAGCCCGTAGTCGGCAAGCCGGGTACCCACCCCCATCTGCTGGAAGAACTGCTCGGTGCGGATGATGGCCTCCTCGATGCGCAGCGCCTTGTCCTCGCGGCTGGAGTGCCATACCCGCTCGGCGAACTGCGCCAGCTTCTCCTGCTTCTGGGCCGATTGCTCCCGCAGCAGGGAGGGCAACACCACAGCCAGGCTCTGGGCATGATCCAGCCCGTGCAGGGCGGTGAGCTGGTGACCGATGGCGTGGGTGGACCAGTCCTGGGGCACGCCGCGACCGATAAGGCCGTTGAGCGCCAGGCTGGCCGCCCACATCAGGTTGGCGCGCACCTGGTAGTTGGTGGGCTCCGCCAGCGCGCGCGGACCGTTGTCCACCAGCACCTGCAGCAGCCCTTCCGCCAGCCGGTCCTGCACCTCGCCCCCCACCGGGAAGGTGAGGTACTGCTCGAGGATGTGGACGAAGGCATCCACTACGCCATTGCCCACCTGGCGCGGTGGAAGGCTGTAGGTGGTGGCGGGATCCAGCACCGCAAACACCGGTTGCACCAGCGGATTGTAGAAGGAGAGCTTGGCCTCCCCCCGGCTCACCACGGCGGCGGGGTTGCTCTCCGAGCCGGTGGCCGGCAGGGTCAACACGCAGCCCAGCGGCAGCGCTGCCTTGATGGGGGCCTTGTCCCGCAGGATCTCCCAGGGATCGTCCCCCTCGAAGCAGGCAGCGGCGGCCACGAACTTGGTGCCATCCACCACGGAGCCGCCACCCACCGCCAGCAGGAAGTCGATGCGCTCGCGCTTGACCAGAGCCACCGCCTCCATCAGCTGATCGTACTGGGGGTTGGCGCCGATGCCGGGAAACTCCAGCCACTCCCGGCCCGCCAGCGCCTGGGTCAACTGCTCATAGACCCCGTTCTGCTTGATGCTGCCACCCCCGTAGAGCACCAGCAGACGGCTGCCGGCCGGGATCAGCTCGGGCAGCCTGGCGATCTGGCCTTCACCAAAGCAGATGCGGGTGGGATTGGCATATTGGAAGTTGTACACGGCAGAGCCCTCGGTTGATTGCATGCCGGGGAATTGTGCGCCTGCCGTGCCATCAGGTCAAAAACGGGAGCCTGTCGTCAAAAATACGATGCCAGCCTGCCGATGCCGGGCGCTCCTGCCCGGCTTTGCTATGGTGATAGCGGGAAGACGAGTTCGTCGCCCCCTCAAGCCCCTCCCGGGGTCCCTTTCCCACTCACAGGGTCTCTATCATGAAACTGAAGCACGCCTGGATTGCGGGTGTCCTCACCCTCTGTGCCCCTCCCCTGCTCTATGCCGCCGAGGTCACCACCCATGTGGCCGTGGCCCCCGGACAAGCCAGCCTGGCCGAAGAACTGACCGCCAGGGCAACCGTCACCGCCATCGACCTGGCCACCCGCAAGGTCAGCCTGAAAAATGCCGAAGGGCAGACCCTGGACCTGATCGCCGGGGAGGAGGTGACCAACCTTCCCCAGCTCAAGGTGGGAGATGTCGTGGCCCTGAGATATCTGCAACTGCTGGACCTGACCCTGCTCAAGGGCACCGCCGGGGTGAGAAAACGGGTGGTGGAAGTGGAAGGGGGCAAGGCGGCCGCCGGGGAGAAACCCGCTGCCGGCGCTGGCATGCAGGTAACCATCTATGCCGACGTCATCGACGTGGACAAGGCGCACCAGACCATCCGGGTCAAGGGGGTCGACCATACCCTGACCCTCAAGGTGCAGGATCCGGCCCAGTTCGCCCTCATCGCCAAGGGGGACCAGATAAAGGCCGTGCAGACCACCGCCATCGCCATCGGGATCGCCCCCCAGAGTCCCTGAGCCCTGACCACGTCAGGCCGTGCCTCCCACGGCCTGCCGGCCCCGTGGCAAGGGGGCAACCCCTTGCCTTTAACGCCCAAAGATTTCCGTTTGAATCACGTCATACCTGGGAGGCGGATTTGCCGGTGAGGCGATCCATGGCCTCCTTGAGCATGGCATCGCGCTGCGCGGCCAGGTCCTTGCTCTGCGTTTCGCGCTCCTCGGCAGAGAGCGTCTTGTCATCCGCTATCCCCTTGAGCTGACGCTCGAGATCGTCAAATTTTTTGCGATCAAAGCCCAGGGCCTTGTCCACCATCTGCTGCACCCGCGCATCCTTGACGCCACCGGTCAGGACTGTGTTCTTGCCGTTCCTGGCCAGATGCTCGTAGGTCAGTGCCTGCTGCGCCTTGCCGGTCAGCACCTGACTGGAGAGGCTGACCTGCTGAGACCAGCCGCTCTGCTTGTCATCGCTGTCGCTGAGGGTCGCCAGGGCACGGTTCTGGGACGCGCTCTGGGCGAGTTGATGACCATAGGGTTTGATATCCATGAAGGCTCCACGCTCACTGCCGGCCTCGCCGGCTCCGGGGATGGTTTCCCCGCCATGGGCCGGAGACAGCAAAATGCAGGCCAACTTGAGTACCCCCTCTTTCGATGGTTCAGCACGGGTCGCAGCACGCCTCCTTCTGCACTCCATGACGAGTGCGACCAGACCCATCAAAAAAAGGCGCCCGAAGGCGCCTCTTGTGGACAGAAGTCGGCTCGTCATGACATCAGCGACGGCTGATGTGGAGCGGACCGAAGGTCTGGGCCACCGGCATGATCTCGATGCTGTTGATGTTGACGTGGGCAGGCTGCTCGCTGATCCAGAGTACGGTATTGGCGATGTCTTCCGGCAGGATGGCCTGCACCCCCTGATAGACGGTGGCCGCCTTGGCGTCGTCGCCGTGGAAGCGCACGTTGGAGAACTCGGTGCCGCCACACAGGCCGGGCTCCACGTTGGTGACACGCACCGCCGTGCCCGCCAGATCCGCACGCAGGTTGAGGCTGAACTGCTTCACGAACGCCTTGGTCGCGCCGTAGACGTTGCCGCCCGGATAGGGATAGGTCCCTGCGATGGAGCCGATATTGATGACGTGGCCGCAGTTGCGCGCCACCATGCCCGGCAGCAGCAACCGGGTGATCAGGGTCAGGCCGCTGATGTTGGTGGCGATCATCTGCTCCCAGTCCTCAAGGTCTGCCTTGTGGGCAGGCTCCAGCCCCAGTGCCAGGCCGGCGTTGTTGACCAGCAGGTCCACCTGTTGCCATTCGGTCGGCAGCCCCTCGATGGCGGCGCGGGTGGCAGCCTTGTCCTGGACGTCGAACACCAGGGGCAGGAACTGCTCGCCCAGATCCTCGGACAGGGCGGCCAGCCGTTCGCCGCGGCGCCCGGTGCCGATCACCCGGTGGCCAGCGCTCACCAGCAGGCGGCTGATGGCCTCACCAAAGCCGGACGAGGCGCCCGTTACCATTGCAATCATGTGAACCTCCATTGTTATTTGTCTTCTTGAAAAATCAGCACGTTATATGTCGCGTTTGCCCAGCTTTCGCCATGCGAACACCGCCAGATGCAGCAGGAAGAGACCCGAGCCCCCCAGCGCAAACAGCAGGCCGGTCAGGGCGTTGACCGAGGTATCGGCGCCGCACCACCACCAGACCAGCCAGCCGACGACCCCGATGAGAAAGGTCTGGGCGGCACAGACCGGGCAGCGCCCGAGCTTGGCCCTGATGGCCGTAGCCAGGCAATCTTCGCAACTCATGATGGCGCCTGCCGCTCATTCCCCAGCGCCAGCACCAGGCGGTGGGCATGCTGGCCGGGCCCGTAATAATCGGGCAGCCGTACCCCGGGGCGAAACCCCAGCCCCTGATAGAGGGTCCTGGCTTCTGGGTTGGCGTCGGCGACCTCGAGGCGAATCGCCCCCCAGCCGGCCTCGCGCCCTTCCCGGATCACCTGCTCCAGCAGGCGGCGTGCCCACCCCTGACGGCGGACGGTCCAGCGGATGGCGAGGGTCTGGATGATGAGACGATCCCAGCCTTTGTGCTCCAGCACGCTCACATAGCCCATCACCTGCGCCTTCTCGTCTTGCAGCAGCAGGGTGCGCCCCTTGGCCTGATTGAGCAGATAGTGCCAGCGGCTGCGGCCGAAGGCGACCTCGGGGGGAAAACAGTAGCGTTCCAGCTTCACGATGGCGCCCAAATCATCGGCTCGGGCGGCGCGCACGGTCAACACGGGGAGTCCTTGTTCGGTTATTTATCCTCAGCACCAGAAATGCGACTTGTATCACAAGTTACCAAGGCAGAATATTAGGCACTGTAACCTCTTGTTTCCCCTCGCGCCATTGTCGTGCTTGTCGGTGCATCGAAGCCCACTGGGGATCCTGCCGTTTCTGGCAGTCCTTTCTGTGGAGCCTGAAAATATGAGTACCTATGTCATCGTCGAGGAGCCGGGCGACTGGCCCTGCCATGCCGACTATCTGCTGACCGCCCGCACCTACCTGCAACACGGTCTGCCCACCACAGGGGGGCGTCCGCGCATCATCAACCTCTGCCGCAGCCTGGAACACCTGGGGGCCGGTTATTACTGCTCCCTGCTGGCCCAGGCCCGCGGCCACCACTGCCTGCCGGGATTGCAGGCCATCAGCAGGCTGCAACCCCAGCAGCCTCCCGCCAAGCTGTGGCGCAAATTGCAGGGCTGGCTGGCCCAGCAGAGCGAGGACAGGATCCGGGTGCGCGCCATCTTCGGCCAGTGCGAACAGAGCGAGCTGGCGGGGCTCGCCCGCTATTACTACGGCCTGAGCCAGTTGCCGCTGCAGGAGCTGACCCTCAAGCGCGGTCGCCACGGCTGGTCGGTGCGCCAGCAGGAGAGCCTGTCACCGCTGGCGCTGAGCCCGAGCGAGAAGGCGCTGATGGTGCAGCACGCCCAGGCGCTGGTGGGCACGGGGGACGAGGAACAGACGGCGCCACGCTACCAGCTCGCCATCCTGGTCGACCCCAACGACGGCCGCGCCAGCAGCGATGCCCTGGCGCTGGAGCGTTTCATCAAGGCGGCCGCTGCCCAGGGGATCCAGGCCGAGATCCTGCCTCCCTCGGCCATCGAGCGGTTGCCGGAGTTCGACACCCTCTGGCTGCGCGCCGAGACCGCGGTCGGCCACTACACCTTCGAATTTGCCCGCCGTGCCGAGCAGCTCAAGATGCCGGTCATCGACAGCTCCCGTGCCATCCTCGCCTGCAGCAACAAGCTCTATCTCTACGAGCTGATGGTGCGCAGCGGCGTGCCCATGCCCCCCACCACCGTCGTGACCCGCCGCGGCCGCCAGCATGTGGACGAACTGGTGCAGCGCCTCGGTCTGCCGCTGATGGTGAAGATCCCCGACGGCGCCCAGGGGCGCGACCTCGCCATGGCCAGCGATGACATCCAGCTCGCCCGCCTGCTGGACGAGGGGCTGGCCCGCTCCGCCCTGCTGCTGGTCCAGAGCCGGATCCCTGCCGAGTTCGACTGGCGCATCGGCTTTCTCGACGGCTCGCCGCTGTTCGCCTGCCGCCGCTACCGACCCGAACCCGGCAACCGCATCCGTCGCCGCAAACACCCCCTCGACATGAGCCGCATCGAGGCGCTGCCCCTCAGCGACGTGCCGGAGCGGGTGCTGCAAACCGCCCGCCGCGCCGTGCACCAGCTCGGCAACGGCCTGTTCGGGGTGGATCTGCGCCAGCAGGGTCAGGGCTGCGTGTTGCTGGAAATCATCGACAACCCCTGGATACGTGGCGATATTGAAGACAGGGAGGCAAAGGACCTCTACGAGCGCCTCGCCCGGGCCTTCCGCCAGCGGCTGGAGAACCGGGGGCAGAGCGCGACAGGATAACAAGCATCGCGAGCAGAGGTGGATATGATGACAATGCAGTGGTGGGACATCGCGCCCCTTGGCTGGGAGAACATCCTGGTATGTCTGGTGTGTGGCACCCTGGTGGGGCTGGAGCGGCAGCTTCGCGGCAAGCCGGTGGGGATCCGCACCTCTTCCCTCATCGTGCTCGGCACCTACTGTTTTCTCGCCATCGGCGCCGCCGTCAGTCCTCAGGGCGCCGATCAGGCGCGGGTGCTGGGTCAGCTCATCACCGGGGTCGGCTTTCTCGGGGCCGGGGTCATGATGACCCGGGATGGTCAGGTGCTGGGGGTGACCTCCGCCGCCGCCATCTGGATGCTGGCCGCCCTCGGCGCCCTCATCGGCATGGACATGCTGCATCAGGCGCTGCTGCTCACCGTCGTCACCCTCTCCATCCTGGTGGGGGTGGACTACCTGGAAGCCAGCTTCAAGAGCCTGCGCCGCGGGGTGCACAACCGGCTGGAACACTGGCGCCACGGGGCCGAGCCCTCGGTCTCTTCCCGCCGGGACGATCTGGGCAGCGGCATCGAGAAGTAAGCCGCCACCATGAAAAAGGGCTCCATAATGGAGCCCTTTTTGTTGCCCGCCTCCCTCAGCGTACCAGCAGGAAGCGGCCGGTGAGGGGTGGCAAGTCCACCGTCACGCTGCTGCCACCGATGGCCAGGTTCTCGCCGCTCTGCAGATCCACCAGGGCGCTGCCGCTGCGCAGCTTGCCGACCGGCACGGCGTAGCTCTGAGGCGTGGTGGAGACATTGAGCAGGTAGACTACTTGCTCGCCCGCCGTCTGCTTGATGTCGCCATAGACGCTCCCCTCGGCCACCAGCTTGACCCGCTCCCCCTGATAGAGGGCGGGGTGGGCGGCGCGCAGGGCCAGCAGCTGGCTGAGCCACTGCTTCAGATCGCTCTGCTCGCTGCTCGGCACGAAGCCGGTGACACCGGGCACCTTGCCATCGCTGCGGGCCACGTGATCATCGCAGAGCCCCTGGGCCGCACAGTCGCCCCCCACCTGACTGGTAAAGCCAGGCACCTCGTCGCCAAACTCCTCGCCATAGTAGAAGGTAATGGGACCGGAGCGGGCGGCCATGAAGCTGAAGGCCGCCTTGTGGCGCTGCCAGTAATCCGCCCCATTGAAGTTGCCCCGCTCCAGCAGATCGCCGAAGCGCACCAGATCGTGGTTGCCCAGCATCAGGTTGGGCATGGCGTGGTCCGGGTAGTTCTCCACCTTGTTCCAGCTGGCGTCGAGCACGCTGGCCCCCTGCCCGCCTTTGCCGGACTCTTCCACCGCCAGCGCCTGTACCAAACCGTAGCGCAGGGGGAAGTCGAACGCCGAAGAGAGCGCCGGGTTGTCGCTCGGGCCATAGGCCTGGGCGCGGATCTCGTCGGCGCCCTTCCACACTTCCCCCACCATGTAGCCGAGGGTGCCCCACTGCTGGCCGGCGGCCTTGCGCGCCGCGCTGGCCTGGGCCACCTCGCTGCGAATGGCGCGCCAGTCATCCAGCCCCAACTGATAAGCCTGATCGAGGCGCCAGCCGTCGATGCCGTACTGCTCGACCCAGTAACGGGCCACCTCCTTGAAGTAGGCCAGACTCTCGGGCTGGCCGTAATCCACCAGCTGACCCGGGTAGCCTGCGCCGCCGCTCTTGAGGGCAGGCAGCCGCCCCTCTGGTGAAGGCTTGCTCACCCCCACCTTGTTGACGTGGCCGAACACCCCGTCGAGGAAGACATAGAGCCCGCGCTGGTGCGCCCCGTCCACCAGTTTTTTAAGCTGGGCGTTGCTGCCGAAGTTGGGATCCACGTTGAAGAAGTCACAGGCGAAGTAGCCGGTGGCATCCAGCCGGTCGTCCCCGGCCTGGCCGGCGCAGGAGTCAAACACCGGCGTGAGCCAGATGGCGTTGACGTTGAGGCTCTTGATGTGGTCGAGGCTGTCGATGATCCCCTGCAGATCGCCGTTGTGCCGGGAGGGGCCGTAACCGACGCCGTAGTTGGCGCTACCGTCGCCGTCGACGAAGGACTCCACCATCACCTGGTAGGTGCGCAGGTTGCAGGCTGGCTGATCATTGCCGTAGCAGGCGCGGCTGGCCGACGCAGGGGGCGGATTGACCACCGGGGGCTGGGGGTCACTGCTGCCACCGCCTCCCCCGCTGCCGCAAGCCGTCAGTAACAGGGCGGCCCCGATGAGGCCGCCACGACGCAACGTTCCTTGTTTCATTGTTATGTTCCCGCTGTGGTGGATGGGCGCCCAAAGCGCCGCACTGGGGTCATGATAACGACCTGACCGACGCGGGTCTGTGACTGAAAACGTTACCTGACTCAACGAGTTAGCATGTCAGAAACGATGCATGTTGCGATCGGGGAAGGCGGCGCGCTCGTCGATGGGCAGGATCAGGTGGTAGACCTCGTGGGCCGCCAGGGTGAAGCCCGAGGGCCACGCCAGTTGATGGCGATCATCGATGAAGACACGGGCGAAGCGACGCTCGGTCTCCATGGCCGCAAACAGCGGCTGGCCGCGCCAGGGGGTGAGATCCAGCACGCCTGTGGTGCCGTCGGAGAGCACCACGAACAGAGACCAGCCCTGCATATATTCCACATCGATGAAGACCGGCATCCCTTCGGCTCCGATTGAGAAATCCGGCGCCATTATAGGCACGACCATTGTCTCGATGTGCCAGCAGGATCACAGTTTCCCCAGCGTTTTATGCTCTCTTCAAACCCTGCATCCCGTCACAAAAAATCATAAAACGTGCCAACTTCTCCATTTATACCTCACCCCCATGCAACCTTTGCCAGGCGCCACTGTCATACTCCTGCACCATAACAACAATGCGTCCGGGGACTGGGCGCAAACAGGTTTGCAGGAACAATATGACCACCATCAGACAATGGCTGGGACCGGTTTGGCCCATCGCCGTCTTTTCATTGATTGCGCTCATCTCCCTGACCGTCAGCCGCCTTGGCCTGGGGCTCTGGCAACTGGAACGGGTGGATGCCGTCTCTGGCTGGCAGGAGATGCTGCTGCAAGGCATTCGCGTCGACGTCGCCACTCTCTGCTGGGTCTGGGGCGTACCCGCCGTCTTGACCCAGTTGCTGGCCGGACCCCACGCGCCGGGGCGGCTCTGGATGCAGCTTATGCGGATCTGGCTCACCCTGGGGCTCTGGCTGATGCTCTTTCTCGAGATCTCCACTCCCGCCTTCGTCACCGAATACGGGGTACGCCCCAACCGCCTCTATGTGGAGTACCTCATCTATCCGAAGGAGGTGCTCTCCATGCTGTGGGCTGGCCGCAAGGGCGAGCTGCTGCTGGCCGTGATCTTCAGCGGCGCCGTGCTGGGCGGTGGCTGGTGGCTGAGCGGCCGCCTGGTGCGTGACCTAAGCTTCCCCCGCTGGTACTGGCGCCCCGCCTTCGCCCTGCTGATCCTCGCCGTCGGCTTCCTCGGCGCCCGCTCCAGTCTCGGCCATCGCGCCCTGAATCCGGCCATGGTGGCCTTTGCGGACGATCCCCTGGTCAACGCCCTCACCGTCAACTCCGCCTACTCCCTCTTCTTTGCCATCAAGCAGATGGGGGCCGAGGAGGACGCCAGCCAGTTTTACGGCAAGATGGCTGACCATCAGGTACTCGACATAGTCCGCGAGGAGAGCGGTCGCCCTCTCGGCGATTTCACCTCTGCCGATCTGCCGAGCCAGACTTTCAACACGGCCAGCTACCAGGGCAAGCCCAAAAACCTGGTGATCCTGCTGCAAGAGAGCCTGGGGGCCCAGTTCGTCGGCTCCCTCGGCGGCCTGCCGCTCACCCCTAACATCGATGCCTTGTCGAAAGAGGGTTGGGCGTTCGAGCAGCTCTACGCCACCGGTACCCGTTCGGTACGCGGCATCGAGGCGGTGCTCACCGGCTTCACGCCGACCCCGGCCCAGGCCGTGGTCAAGCTCGGCAAGAGCCAGACCAACTTCTTCACCATCGCTGACCTGCTCAAGCAGCGAGGCTATGACACCAGCTTCATCTATGGCGGCGAGAGCCACTTCGACAACATGCGCAGCTTCTTCCTCGGCAACGGCTTCACCACCATCGTCGAGCAGAAGGACTTCAAGAACCCGGTGTTCGAGGGATCCTGGGGCGCCTCGGATGAAGATCTGATGGCCAAGGCCAACGAGACCTTCGCGGCGCTGCACAAGGAGGGCAAACCCTTCTTCAGCCTGGTGTTCAGCTCCAGCAACCACGATCCCTTCGAGTTCCCCGACAACCGCATCGCCCTGTACGAGCAGCCCAAGCAGACCCGCAACAACGCCGCCAAGTACGCGGACTACGCCGTCGGCGAGTTCTTCAAGAAGGCCAGGGCATCGGACTACTGGAAGGACACCCTGTTCCTGGTCATCGCCGATCACGACAGCCGGGTCGGGGGAGCCAGCCTGGTGCCCATCCCCCGCTTCCACATCCCGGGGGTCATCCTGGGGGACGGCATAGCACCGAGAAAGGATCCCCGCATCGTCAGCCAGATCGACATGGCCCCGACCCTGCTCTCCCTCATGGGCATCAGTGCCGACTACCCCATGCTGGGCAAGGATCTCACCCGCATGCCCGCCGACTGGCCGGGACGCGCCATCATGCAGTACGACAAGAACTTCGCCCTGATGCGTGGCAAGGATGTGGTGATCCTGCAGCCCGAGCGGGCGCCGGAAGGCTTCATCTACGAGGATGCGACTGAAACGCTCACCCCGGCGCAGCAGCCGGACACCATGAAAGATGCCGCCCTGGGGCTGGTCCTGTGGGGCAGCCTGGCCTATCAGCAGGGGCTCTACCGGACGGCGCAGGACAGCCGGCTGGCTCTCAACTGAGGAACCGCCCACAAAAAACCGCCCTCGGGCGGTTTTTTCTTGCGGCTCGCCCCGTCAGGGGTGGGGGAAGCAGGGAAGCGAGCGGCTGAACCTGTGCTCGAACACCAGGGAGGTCTCGAGGTGCACCACCTCTTCCCGGGAGGTGAAGTGATCGAAGACGAAATTGCGCAGGTGTTCGGTATCGGAGACGCACAGGTGCACCAGGAAATCATCCTTGCCGCCCATGTGAAACAGGCTGATCACCTCGGGCAGGGCCAGGATGGCGTCGCGAAACGCATCGATGATCTGGCGGCTGTGACGGGCCAGTTGCAGGGAGACCATGGCCTGGATGTGACCGCCCAGGGCCTGGTAATCCACCTCGCAGTGCGCCCCCTTGAGCACGCCATCCTGCTGCAGCTTGCGCACCCGCTCCAGACAGGTGGACGGCGCCACCCCGACCAGGGCCGCCAAATCCTTGTTGGTCATGCCCGCATCGCGAAACAGATGGGCCAGGATGTCCAAGTCCAGTTGATCCAGGTTTCTCATCTTTACTCCTTGCATCGCTCGATTTTTTTAGACTCTGCCCGTAAACCGGGCCGAACACAACGCAGATTGACATCGCCTCCGGCCCCTCTATGCTGTGCCGCACCCGCGGGATGCCGATCCCGTTGATCCCGGCCACCACGAGGAACCCCATGCTCAGTGCCCATCCCTTCTGGAGCCTGGACGTTCCACGGCTCGACGGCCAGCTCCTGCTCACCCCCTGCCCCGGCAGCCAGCAGGTCCCCATGGCCGACGCCCTTGCCCAGTTGCAGCTGGCCGGTGCCGGCGGGGTGCTGACCCTGATGACGGTGGAGGAGCTGGCCCTGTGCGGGCCCCTCTCTCTCGGGCAGCTGGTGCAGGCCAGAGGCATGAGCTGGTTCCATCTGCCCATTGCGGATGACGAGGCACCGGATGCCGCCTTCGAACAGGCCTGGCCCGGGGTGCAACCCCGACTGCTCGCCCTGCTGCGCGAGGGACGGCACCTTGCCATTCACTGCCACGGAGGAAGCGGGCGTACCGGGCTGGCGGCCGCCCTGCTGCTGATGACCCAGGGGCTGCCCCAGCAGGAGGCCATGACCCTCATCCGGGCCAGACGGCCACGGGCCTTCACCCTGGCCTGCCACCGTCACTGGCTCGATACCCGTGGACGGCGGCTGGCCGGGGCGGACTGATGGGCTCTATCCCTTGGGCTGCTGGTAGGTAAACACCTTGCCGATGTCTTCCACCTTGTAGCTGGTCAACTGGTAGACGTAATAGTTGAGCCAGTTGGAAAACAGCAGGTGACCGTGGCTACGCCAGGTGGCGCGCGGGGTCTGGCTTGGGTCGTTGTTCGGGTAATAGTTGACCGGAATGACGGGGGTGAGCCCGGCCGCCAGATCCCGCCGGTATTCCCCATCCAGGGTCAGAGCGTCATATTCCGGATGGCCGGTGACGAACACCTGGCGACAATCCTTGGTGGCGGCCAGATAGACGCCCGCCTCTTCCGACTCGGCGAAGATCTGCAGATCAGTGTGGGCGCGAATGAGATCCCCGTCGAAGGCCGCATAGCGGGAGTGGGGCGCCACGAATTCGTCATCGAAGCCGCGCAGCAGCGCCTCGTGCTCGTCGAGGCGGTGGTGGCGATAGACCCCGGAGAGCTTCTCGCCGTGGGTCTGCTTTTCCATGCCGTACAAGGCTTTCAGCGCCGCCTGCACCGCCCAGCAGAGGAAGAGGGTGGAGGTGACATGCTGATGGGACCACTCGATGATCTCGACGATGCGGGGCCAATAGACCACCTCCTCGAACTCCACCAGCCCGAGCGGCGCCCCCGTGATGATCATGCCGTCGTAGTTGTTGCCTCTCACCTGCTCAAAATCGTGATAGAAGTTCTCCAGGTGCGCCTGGGGCGTGTTTTTCGACTCCCGATCGTCGATGCGCAACAGATCCACGTCCACCTGCAAGGGCGAGTTGGAGAGCATCCGCATCAGCTGGATCTCGGTTTCTATCTTCTTGGGCATCAGATTGAGGATGAGCACCCGCAGCGGGCGGATGTTCTGGGTGACGGCCCGGGATTCCGTCATCACGAAGATGTTCTCCTGCCCCAGCACTTCGGCGGCGGGCAACTGGTCCGGGATCTTGATCGGCATGCTGACTCCCTGTACTGCATCGGTAAATATGTCTGGACATCTAGAAGCCTATAATAAAGCGCTCCCGCTGTCATCAGATACCTTTTGTATTCACCCCGCCCTTTGACTAGCATACGGCTCAGTGTGTCCCTCGTGCCCAACCCCATGACAGGAATCAAGATCTCCGTAGAACGGCTGCAAGTCGGCAATTATGTCTCCCTGCCTTTGGGATGGCGTGAGCACCCGTTTCTGTTCTCCAGCTTCAAGCTCAAGAGCGAGGAGGAGATCGAGCTCATTCGTCGCCTTGGCCTCAAGCTGGTGACCATCATTCCCGACAAGAGCGACACGCCGCCCAAGCCCCTCGGACAAACCCAGTCCCAGGCGGATGAGGTTGAAGGAGAGGGTCTTGTCGCCCGCCAGGAGGAGATGCAGCAGGAGAAACTGCGGCGCATCGAGCAGTTGCAGCGCTATCGCCGCGACCTGCAGCAGTGCGAGAAACAGTTCCGCCAATCCCTGGCCCAGGTGCGCAACCTCATGGGCAAGATCCAGTCCCGCCCCCTCAACGCCATCAGCGAGGCCCAGGAGCTGATCAACGCCATGACGGAGCAGCTCCTCTCGGTGGACGAGATGGTGCTGCACCTGGTCTCCGACAGCGATGATGGCAACAGCCTGCAGTTTCACTCCCTCAACGTCAGCGTGCTCAGCATGCTGCTCGCCCGGGAGTGCAAGTTGCCGGCCGAGGCGATCCGCCAGGTCGGCATGGGGGCCCTGTTCCACGACATCGGCAAGCTGAGGATCCCGAGCCAGATCCTGCGCAAGACGGAGCCGCTGACCAAGCCGGAGCAGAACCTGATGGCCCAGCATCCCCGCTACGGCCTGGAACTGCTGGGGCTGGTCAGCGATTTTCCGGAAGCAGCCAAGCAGATAGTGCAGAACCACCACGAGTACCTGGACGGCACCGGCCCCCAGGGGCTCAAGGGCGATCAGCTCGATCCCCTCACCCAGATCGTCTCCCTCATCAACGAGTACGACAACCTCTGCCACCTGGAGGCCAAGGTGCCCTACGCGGCCCTCGGCAGCCTCTACAAGCAGCGCAAGTCCCAGTTCAACGCCGATCACCTCGGCATGCTGATCCGGCTGATGGGGGTCTACCCCCCGGGTAGCGTGGTGCAGCTCTCCAACGGCCAGGTGGGGCTAGTGATGTCGGTCAACGCCTCCCGCCTGCTCTACCCCGCCGTGCTGGTATACGACCCCCGCATTCCGCGCCAGGAGGCGGCCATCATCGACCTCGACGCGGCCGGGCTGACCATCGCCAAGGTGATCCAGCCCAAACGCCTGCCCCCGGCGGTGTTCGAATACCTCAACCCCCGCACCCGGATCAGCTACTACTTCGAACACGGCAAGCCCTGAGAGGGCTGGCCCCACCCAAGGAGTCCCCATGCGCATCGAGATCATCAGCACAGGCGACGAGATAGTGACCGGCCTGGTGGTGGACACCAATGCCGCCTGGCTAAGTGCCCTCTTGCTGGAGCAGGGCTGGCAGGTGCGCCGCCGCGCCACCGTGGGGGACAACCTCGCGGATCTGACAGCCGTGCTGCAGGAGAGCGCCAACCGCGCCGAGGTGGTACTGGTGTGCGGGGGGCTCGGCCCCACGGCGGACGACCTCACCGCCCAGGCCGCGGCCGAGGCGTTTGACCAGCCCCTGACCCTGTTCCCGGACTGGCTCGCCACCATGGCCGAACGCTATGCCAGTCGGGGCCGCACCATGGCCCGGAGCAACACCAAGCAGGCCTGGCTGCCCCGGGACTGCGAGATCCTCGACAACCCGGTGGGCACCGCCTGCGGCTTTGTGGTCCGCCACCCGGCCAGCCACGGCCAGAGCCGGCTCTTCTTCACCCCGGGCGTGCCGTTCGAGTTCCAGCAGATGG
Organism: Aeromonas sp. TW 6; assembly: GCF_013168745.1. Classification (NCBI taxonomy): domain Bacteria; kingdom Pseudomonadati; phylum Pseudomonadota; class Gammaproteobacteria; order Aeromonadales; family Aeromonadaceae; genus Aeromonas; species Aeromonas sp. TW 6. The sequence goes on from NZ_JABERS010000013.1 coordinate 76,242, forward strand.
TGCGCGAACAGATCATGCCCCGCCTCAAGGCGCTGGCCGGTGAAGAGACCGACACCGAGCTGCGCCGTTTCTACACCTTCGGCGTCTCGGAGTCCGCCCTCAGCGACATGCTGGATGCGGCCCCCTGGCCTGCCGGCATCGAGCTGGGCTACCGCTCCTCCATGCCCCTCATCGAGCTCAAGCTCATCGGCCACGGTGCCAGCACCGCCGACATGGACGCCGCCGAGGCGAGGCTGCTTGCGGCCATCGCCCCCTGGCTGGTGGGGCGTGGCAACGAGGCGCCTGCCAGCCAGATCCTGGCCCTGCTGGGGGAGCGGTCGCTGCACCTGCAGGAAGGGGAGAGCCGGGGCGCCCTGCTGACCATGTGTCACGGGTACCCGGCCCTGACCGCCGGCTTCAGCCACACCCTGAGCGACGATCTGACTCAACTGGCAGTGCCCGCCGCCCCCCTGAGCCTCACCATAGGCCGTGCCGGACCGGACGGCGTGCCGCTGCTGCTCTGCGCCGACGGGCAACTGCACGGCCAGACGCTCAGGGTCAGCCACCCGGATCCCGCGAGCGGTCGCCGGATCCTCGCCTTCGCCGCCCTCGACATGCTGCGCCGCCACCTGCTGGGGCTGCCGGTGCTCGCCGATTACCTCACCCTGACCCGAACGGCCAGGTGCCAGGAGGGCGCCCGGGGCTAGAAGTGAGCCAAGCCTGCACCGCCATGGACCCAGTACCCGGCGAGCGCCAGGGTCAGCAGGCAGAAGGCCCTCTCGTAACCCCCGCCGCTCTTGAGGGGCAGGCCGGGCAGGCGAAAGCGCCGACGCCAGGGCCAGAGCAGGGGAATGCCCATGGGGGTGAGCCAGTCCCCCAGCAGATGGCTGAGATAGCCCACGATGAGGGCATCCTTCACCGCCCCCGACAGCAACCAGGGGGCTTCTACCTGGGCCAGCCCCCAGACCCCCATCCCCACCGCCAGCAGGCTGTGGGTGAAGCCGCGATGGCCGAACAGCCGGGAGAGCGGCCCCGAGATCCAGGGCAGTTGCCGCCCGAGCAGGGAACGGGGGTGATCGAGATCCGGCAGCAGGGCGCTCGCCAGGGCCATGGGGACGATGTGCCACAGGCTGGCATCGGCCAGGGCCGGAGTCAGTTCGACCTTGTGGGCAAGCAGGACGCAGGTGACGGAAAACAGCAGGTGGCCTTGGGCGGTCATGGGGCTCGTTCGGTTGGACAGAAAAAGGGGCTGATCGGTGGCGACCAGGGTCCTCGCCCTGGGGCGGCGGCAGATTAAAATCCTTCTCTTCCTGCCTGGCAAGGTGATTTGCATCGCCTCCCTCAACTTGATGGACACTCTGGATAGCGAAAGCATAAAACATCAGCATATTGCGCTAAAAAACCGCAATGGAGACCATGGCATGGCCGGCTCCGCCCCTCTCCCGTCAGCCGATATTTCCTCAACCCGGCTCACCCATTTGCATTCAGATCGTTGACCCGGAAGGAAAAATACCCGAATACTGCGCGTTGGATCCGCCCCGGCGGCATTGGATGCCGGCAAGGAGAGGCCCCGGCATGGGGCAAACCGGACAGGGACAACAAAGGAGGGCCCGGTGTTAAGCAAAGCGTGGTTTCAGCTGTCGGCCGACATGAGCTATGTCTGCCTGCGCATCACCCCGGGCCTCACCGAGCCCATCCAGGAAAGCGACGTCCTCGCCCTGCTGCGACTCTCCAACTGCCGGCGCTACGAACCCCTCGGCGAGGGGATCCGTGAAGCCGTCACCCTGCTCAACGCCCTCATCGCAGAGCCGGATGCCCCCGCGCATCCGCCAGTCCCCATTGCCCGGCGCCAGGATGCCAGGCTGCTCATCCAGGTGGACAAGGACCAGATGAGCGCCAGGGCGCAGATCACCGCGGACTGGGGCGGCCAGCCCCTGACCCTGGCCCGGTTGCAGGAGGCCCTGGCGGCCAGCACGGTCACGCAGGGGGTGAGCGAGCGACTGCTTGCCGCCGCCATCCAGGCAGCGGGTGAGGCGGCACCCGGTGCCCAGCTCAATCCCGTCATCGCCCTCGGCAAGGCCGCCAGGCACGGCCTGGATACCCGCCTGGAGCGGCTGGTGGAGACCGCAGCCGAGCGGATCCTCAAACCCCAGGAGCGGGATCACGGCAAGGTGGACATGCGCGACCTCGGCACCCTGCTCACCGTCAAGGCGGGGGCGTTGCTGATGCGCAGGCACCCCGCCACCCAGGGCATCGACGGCTTCACCGTGACGGGCCAGACCCTGACCGCCCGCCACGGCAAGGAGAGCCCCATGACGCCGGGTGACGGCACCTGCCTCTCCCCCGAGGATCCGGACCTGCTGCTGGCGACCCGCCCGGGGCTCCCCTGTCAGGAGCGTGCCGGGATGCGGGTCGACGAGGTGCTCAACGTCAAGCAGGTCGACATCCGCCACGGCCACGTCGAGTTCGAGGGATCGCTGCTGGTCACCGGGGACGTCATGCCCGGCATGCGCGTCAAGACCAGCGGGGACGTGGTGATCGGCGGCTTCGTCGAGGGCGGCTACATCGAATCCGGCGGCACCATCACGGTGCGCAACGGCATCATAGGGCGCAAGCTGGCGGACGACGAATACCTCTGCCACCTCAACGCCGGGGGGGAGATCCACGCCAGCTATGCCCAGTACGCCAGGCTGGAGGCCGATGGCGACATCCATATCCTGAGCCAGCTCAGCCACTGCTATTGCCGCAGCGGCCAGGATCTCAAGGTGGGGGACAGCGCCATGCGCAAGGGGCACCTCATCGGCGGCATCAACATCGCCAACCGGCTCATCATGGCCCCGGTGCTCGGAGCCTCGGCGGCCAACCGGACCCGGTTGCAGATCCTCGGTGGCTATTTCAGCCAGAAGGAGCAGGAGCTGGCGCTGCGCCAGCGCAAACAGACCTGCGCCGAGCAGATAGACAAGCTGCAGGATCTCATCCTGCGGCTGCTGCAACTGCCCCGTGACAAGCGCAATCCCGAGACCCTGCAGAAGATCAAGGCGCTGCGCACCCGCCAGTTCGACGAGAGCAAGAGCCTGGACGAACAGCTCGCCGAGGCGCAGCGGGAGCTGCAGGCGCTCATGGCCAACATGGACATCATCGCCACCCAGCGCCTCTTCCCCGGCGTCGAGGTGGAGATGGCCCATCACCACAACAGGGTCGACATCGAGCACGGCCCCATCCACTTCGCCATCCGGGAAGATCAGCTGCAACTGACCCCCTACCAGGGCCAGCGCTGAGGGGCAACGTGCCCCCGCGTCGGCAGGCGGCGTGATCCCGGCGGCGATTTTCGCTACACTCGGCCTCCCCATGGCCCCATCGGGCGGGCCGGCCAGACTCAGGTAGTGAGAAGATGTACAAGCTGATCGCATTGGATATGGATGGCACCCTGCTGACCCCAGAGGGCCGAATCTCCCCCCGCACCCAGGCCGCCATCGCGGCAGCCCGCGCCAGGGGCGTGACCGTGGTGCTGGCCTCCGGCCGCCCGCTGGAAGGCATGACCGCCGCCCTGACCGAGCTGGGCCTCACCGGCCAGGATGACTACGTCATCTGCTACAACGGCGCCCTGGTGCAGCAGGTGTCCGAGCAACGCATCATCCGCAGCCAGTTGCTGACCGGCAGCGACGCCCGTGCCATCGCCCACCTGGCCTGTGAGCTGGGGGTGAACATCCACGGCTTCTCCGTCCGCCAGGGGCTCATCAGCCCCAGGATCAGCCCCTACACCGAGCACGAATCCCGCCTCATCGGTCAACCCATCAACCTGGTGGACTTCGCCACCCTGCCCGACGACGAGCAGATCATGAAGGTGATGATGATTGACCCAGAGCCCCTGCTCTCCCGTGCCATCGCCCAGCTGCCCGCCGAACTCCACGAGCGCTATACCGTGGTGCGCAGCGCACCCTATTTCCTCGAGTTCATGAACAAGTGCAGCAACAAGGGCACCGGCGTCGCCGCCCTGGCCGAGCACCTGGAGCTGGATGCCTCCCAGGTGATCGCGGTGGGAGATGCGGGCAACGATCACCACATGATCGCCTACGCCGGACTCGGGGTCGCCATGGGCAACGCCACCGACGAGATCAAGGCGCTGGCACAGCACACCACGGGGCGCAACGATGAAGACGGGGTCGCCCAGGTGATCGAACGTTTCATCCTGAACGCCTGAGTCGACAAGGGGCCCTGTGGGCCCCTTCTGCTATCCGGCCGCCCGGCCAGATGTTTAATATATCCACCATCAAATCGCTCGCCGCGCCAGGCATTCCCCCTCAAGCCCCTTTAAATGGGACTCGCAGCCGCATCTCGACATCAGCGGTTAACATAATTGCATCATTTTGTTTGACATATTGAACGGCCTTGGCAGACTGGAGGCAGGATCCAGGCTGTCGTTGCCAAGGCTGACCGACGATTCTGGCACGCTGGCGCGACCCTGATCCCACGACCATGCCTTGAGGCATGCCCTTGCGAGCCGAGGCGGCAAGGGCCTTCCCAAGGCGCAGGATGAGACCGCCAAGGATAGCCAAGGTGACCTATGCCCAACCCCAGTGCCCATAACAAACCCGTCGTGCTGATGACCATGGGGGCCCAGGCCCGCAGTGGCCACGCCTACCAGGTCATGACCCACAAATACATCAAGCCTCTGGTGGAGATCAGCGGCTGCGTGCCGCTGCTGGTGCCCACCTGCTGTGGCACCGAGGATCTGGAGCAGTATCTGGACCTCGCCGACGGGGTCTATCTGAGCGGTGCTGGCTCCAACATCGATCCTGCCCTCTATGGCCAGGAGAACCTCACCCCGGAGAAGCCCCAGGACAGGGACAGGGATCTGTTCGATATTCCCCTGGTGCGCGCCGCCCTCGACCGTGGCCTGCCGATCCTCGGGATCTGCCGCGGCATGCAGGAAATCAACGTAGCCCTGGGAGGCGACATTCACCAGAAGGTCTATTGCGAGCCGGGTTATGACGATCATCGGGAGGATGCGGATGACCCGGTGGACGAGCAGTATGGCGAGAGCCATCAGGTCGAGCTGGTGCCCGGTACCTGGCTGGCCGAGCTGATGGGGCAGCCGTCGATTCCGGTCAACTCCCTCCACGGGCAGGGGATCAAGACGCTGGCCAAGGGGCTGGCCCCCCTGGCCCATGCCGAAGACGGGCTGATCGAGGCGATCCACGCTCCCGCCCTCTCCCCCTTCCTGCTGGCGGTGCAGTGGCACCCGGAGTGGAAGGCCAGCGAGAACCCCCACTCCATCAAACTCTTCACCGCCTTTGGCGACGCCTGCCGCCGGTTCAGGCAGCAGGTCGGCTAGTCGCCGACCCCTTGCCCTTGAGCCTGGGCAGGGCCTCGTACATCGGGGGCTGCCCAGAGGCATCCGACGTGACGGGCCTGTGACCCCCCCACGCCATCAAGCTGCCCACTGCTTTCGGCGACGCCTCCTGCCCGTTCAAGCAGCAGAAGCGCTAGTCGCCAAATCCCTTGCCCTTGAGCTTGGGCAGGGCCCCGCGATCAGGGCGCAGGGTACGGCAGACATCCAGCCCCTTGAGGCCCCGCTGGATATGGTCCGGGGCCTGCCCGAGCACCATGCCGTTGCCGCGATAGAGACGGGCATCCTCCAGCTCGAACAGCTCGCCGCCGATGAGCAGTTGCTCCCGGCCATTCACCACCTTGCCCCGTTTCAGGGGCAGGGTCATGTCCACCTGGATCTCGCCGGTGGCACACCCCTCGCGCCAGCGCGCCTCGTCGGAAAACGGGGAGATGGCGATCTCCCGCCAGGATCCGTCCCTGAACTCCATCCGGTAACGGTCTTGCACCAGATCGCATCCCGCCAGCATCACGGGGATCGCCAGCCAGATGACACCCTTCATTCCCTTCACGCCCTTGCTCCCTTGTTGTTATTGCCAGATATAGATCACGGAATCTGTCCCTCATCCCCAGCTCAGAGCAGCAGGGTGGCCAGATCCTGCAACTGCCCCAGCTCCACATCCGGCAGCAGCGACAGCGACTGCCAGGACTGACCGCTCTCGTTGAGCCAGGCGGCCCGAAAGCCGTGCAGCCTGGCCCCCAGCACGTCGGTCACCGGGTGATCCCCCACATGAAGGATGCGGCCGGGGGCCAGCCCCAGGGCCTCTTGCACCTGCACGAACATGTCGGGCGCCGGTTTCATTCTGGTTCCCGCTCCCGCCTTGCAGACCAGGGTGAAGTAGCCAGCCAGACCCGCCTGCTCCAGATCCAGGTTGCCGTTGGTGATCACCGCCAGCGGATAGCGCGCCGCCAGACGAGCCAGCAGGGCGTGAGTCGCCTCGCTCACCTCTATCTTAGAGCGCTCGGCCATGAAGCCGGTGAACACCGCCCGGGCCTGCTGCTCCGCCAGCCCGGGCTCCATGCCCCCCTGCACCAGGGCCTCGCGAATGCCACGCTGGCGCGCCAGGCTAACGTCGTGGCTCAGCGCCGGGTGGTCCAGCAGCAACTGGCGCTTGAGCGCGAGCCAGCGCGGCTTGTCCAGCATGGCGGTAGCCAGGTATTCGCTGCGCAGGTGGTCCAGCATCCACTGTTCCGCCCGCGCGATGGCGGGGCCGTTGTCATAGAGGGTGTCGTCCAGATCGAACGAGATGGCGGCCACCGGCTGCCAGCGACGGTAAAACTGCATGGCTGTTCCTCTTTACTCCTCATCCTCTGGCGTTGCGAGCTCCCGCCTGACCGGGGCGACGTGGAGATTGTCATCCCCGCAGATCGCACACCACATCACTCATCCTCCGGCGTTTCCGGATCCCGCTTCGCCCGCGGGTGGGCACTGTCATATACCTTGGCCAGATGCTGGAAGTCGAGGTGGGTATAGATCTGGGTAGTGGAGAGATCCGCATGCCCCAGCAGCTCCTGCACCGCCCGCAGGTCGCCGGAGGATTCCAGCATGTGGGTGGCGAAGCTGTGGCGCAGCTTGTGGGGGTGCACGTGGGCATTGAGAGCCTGCTTGTTGCCCCAGCCGTCGAGCCGCTCCTGTACCGAGCGGGCCGAGAGCCGCTGCCTGCGCTTGGAGACGAACAATGCCTCCCCCTCGTCACCGGCCAGCAGGGGGCGTACCTTGAGCCACTTGTGCAACCACTCCACCGCCATCCGCCCGATGGGCAGCACCCGCTCCCGCGAGCCCTTGCCGATCACCCTGAGCTGGCGCTCGTCGAGCTTCACGTCCGCGAGGTTGAGCCCCACCAGCTCGGCAAGGCGCAGGCCGGAGGAGTACATCAGCTCCATGATGGCGCGATCCCGCACCGCCAGCGGATCCTGCTCGTCGGTGATGTTGAGCAGCTGGTACATCTCGTCCACGTCCAGGTTCTTGGGCAGGGGCCGCCCCTGCTTGGGGGTGACGATGCCCCGCGCCGGGTTGGCGGTGAGCCGCCCCTGGCGCACCTGCCAGTCGCAGAAGCTGCGCAGGGCCGACACCTTGGTGGCAAGGGAACGGGGCGCCAACCCCCCCTTGTGCATCCGGGTCACCAGACTGCGCACCTGGCTCGCCTCGAGCCGGGCCCAGTCGTCGACCCCGAGCTTCACCAGCTCGGCGGTCATGGCTTCCAGATGGGCCTGATAGTTGCTGCGGGTGTGGGGGCTGAGCTGGCGCTCGACCCTCAGGTATTCGATAAAGGCGTCCAGCTCCCCCACCAGTGCGACCGGCAGAGGGTCGGCGGCAGGGAGCACCTTGACAGGGGATCGGGTCGTTGCCTTAGCCACGGGCCAGCTCGGGCAGACGCAGCTGCAGCAGACGCCCTAGCTGACCCAGCAGCAGGGTGTCGTTGTGGGGGGTGAAGTGGCTGGGATCCGAGCTCGCGAAGGCCAGCACGCCGAGCTCCCCGAGCCGCATCAGGGCCACCGAGTTGACCAGCACATCATTGCCAAACAGCGCCTGCTTCTCGCTCTGGTTGAGGCGGCCGAAATAGTAGTCCGTGCCGGGCAGGCGCTGCCCCAGCAGTTGTTCGAGCTGTTTGCCCTGCGCCAGGAAACGCTGCTCGGGGCCGCTCAGCTGGAAATGCCTGGGATTGAGCCAGAGCCGCAGGCCGGTGAGTCGCAGCCGCTGGACGAAGGCCTTGCCCATCACGGCGCTCAGCTCGAACAGGGTCTGGCAGCCGTAGATCTCCCCATAGAGATCCGCATAGACCCGGAAGATCCGCTCGTTCTCGCTGGCGACCCCCATCAGTTCGGTGATCTCCTGCTCCAGCTGCTCGATGCGCTCCCGCTGACGGTCCAGCTGGCGCTCCACCAGGGAGATGGTGCCCTTTTGCCCATGGGGAATGCGGATCTTGTCCAGCATGGCCCCGTGACGCAGGAAAAACTCGGGATAACGGGCCAGGTACTCCAGCACTGTGGCTTCATCCACCAGTGATTCCTGCCGTTTGAGTTCGCTCATAACTTGGTTGATCCATCCGAAAAAGGGGCCAAGGGCCCCGATATGATCCGTTGATGGAGCGGGATCACCCGCTCCTTGTCTACAACTCTATCTGGCCGTCAAAGACGTGCTCGGCCGGCCCCGTCATGTAGACGGGCTGACCCGGTCCCTTCCAGGCGATGGTCAGCTTGCCACCCGGCAGGGTGACGGTGACCCGCTCCTTGAGCTTGCCCTGGCTGATGCCTATCACCACGGCCGCACAGGCCCCGGTACCGCAGGCCAGGGTCTCCCCCACCCCGCGCTCGAAGACCCGCAGCTTGATCTCGCTGGCGTTGACCATCTCCATGAAGCCGACGTTGACCCGCTCGGGGAAGCGCTCGTGGCGCTCCATGATGGGTCCCAGGGTCTCCACCGGCGCATCGGCCACCGAGGGCACCTCGATGACGCAGTGAGGGTTGCCCATGGAGACGGCACCGCACATCACGGTGTGATCCTGGGCCCGCAGCAGATACGTCTTCTCCGCCTTCTGGGCACGGAACGGGATCTTGCCCGGCTCAAACTGGGGCACCCCCATGTTGACCGTGACCTGGTTCTCCCCTTCCAGCTGCAGAGTGATGCGGCCCCGGGCGGTACTGACCGCGATGCGATCCCGGTTGACCAACCCCTTGAGACGCACGAAACGGGCGAAGCAACGGGCCCCGTTGCCGCACTGTTCCACCTCGCTGCCGTCGGCATTGAAGATACGGTAATGGAAGTCGAGCTCGGGGTCATAGGGCGGCTCCACCAGCAACAGCTGGTCGAAGCCGATACCGAAGTGACGATCCGCCAGCTTCTTGATGATGTCGTTGCTGAAGAACACCTTCTGGGTGACGCCATCCACCACCATGAAGTCGTTACCGAGGCCGTGCATTTTGGAAAACTCAATCAACATCGCGCGTTCCTGTCTCACCGTTAATCACGCTCTCACATGGAGGAACGCTGAAAATCCATCCATCACGGCAGCAGGTGCTCGCCACGCCAGAGATCCGCCAACTGCTCCCGCTCACGGATGAGGTGCGCCTGGTCACCGTCCACCAGCACCTCGGCCGCACGGGGTCGGGTGTTGTAGTTGGAGGACATGGTAAAGCCGTAGGCGCCAGCGGAACGCACCGCCAGCAGGGAGCCCTCGGCAATCGCCAGGGTACGCTCCTTGCCGAGGAAGTCGCCGGTCTCGCACACCGGGCCCACCACGTCATAGAGTGCCTTCTCGTGGGTCGCCCGGCTGTCCACCTCGATGATGTTCATCCAGGCGCCGTAGAGGGAGGGGCGCAGCAGATCGTTCATGCCGGCGTCGATCAGGGCGAAGTTGCGAGTCTCGCCGGGTTTGAGGAACTCGACCCGGGTCAACAGCACACCGGCGTTGGCGACGATGGCGCGGCCCGGTTCGAACAAGAGGGTCAGATCCCGGCCCGCCAGCTTCTGCTTGAGCGCCTCGGCATACTCGGTGGGGTGCGGCGGCTGCTCGGCGCCGTAGTTGACCCCCAGACCGCCGCCCACGTCCAGGTGATGGATGTGGATGCCTTCCGCCGCCAGCTCGTCGATGAGCTTGAGCAGCTTGTCCGCCGCCTCCATAAAGGGATTCAATTCAGTGAGTTGCGAGCCGATGTGGCAATCCACCCCCTTGATCTCGATGTGGGCCATGGCCGCTGCCTTGCGGTAGATGGCGGGCGCCTGTTCGATGGGGATGCCGAACTTGTTCTGCTTGAGGCCGGTGGAGATATAGGGGTGCGTGCCTGCGTCGATGTCCGGGTTGACCCGCACCGAGACCCGCGCCTTCTTGCCCATGCTGCCTGCGACCCGGTTCAGGCGCTCCAGCTCGGCTTCGGACTCCAGGTTGAAGCAGAGGATCTCTTTTTCCAGCGCAAGGCGCATCTCGGCTTCGCTCTTGGCGACGCCGGAGAAGACCACCTTGGCCGGATCACCGCCCGCCGCCAGCACCCGGGACAGCTCGCCGCCGGAGACGATGTCAAAGCCCGAACCGAGGCGTGCCAGCAGATTGAGCAGGGCCAGGTTGGAGTTGGCCTTGACCGCATAGCAGATCAGGTGGGGAATGTCGCCAGCCGCCTGGTCGAAGGCATGCCAGTGGCGTTCCAGGGTGGCGCGGGAGTAGACATAGAGCGGAGTGCCGTACTGGTCGGCAAGCTGTTGCAGGGGAAGCTGTTCGGCCTGAAGCTGACCGTCTGCGTCGTAGTTAAAGTGATCCAAGGGGGCGGTTCCTTCCTAGATTATTGCGGCGCGGCCTCTGAGGCCGGTGTAGCGGTCGCAGGCGAGGCGGCTTGCGGTGTACTCTCTGTCTTGGGCTGTGTCTGCTCTGCAGGTGCGGGCTGTGCGGCCGGCGGCATGTAAAGCGGCCCCGTCAGGCCACAGGCGGCCAACCCGAGCGACAGCGACGCGGCAAACAGGCACTTGGTGAACTGGGTAATCATAATGGTTCGCTGCGAAAAAATTTTTGGCCCTCTATAATCGCACTCACATTGTTAAAAGCAACAGGATAAACCGATGAAGGATCACGAGTATCACGCCCTGACCGACGCCTTTTTCCAGTATGTGGAAGACACCATCGACGAGGGGTATCCGGATATCGACTGCGAACGCGCAGGCGGGGTGCTGACCTTGAGCTTCGAGAACAAGACCAAGGTCATCATCAACAAGCAGGAGCCCCTGCACCAGATCTGGGTCGCTACCCGGGAGAACGGCTTCCACTTCGAGCTGCGCGGTGACAGCTGGATCGACAACCGCTTCGGCGACGAGCTCAAGGCCCTGCTGACCCGGGCCTGCACCACCCAGGCCGGCGAGCCCGTGGTCTTCTCATGACGGATCTGCATCCCGAAGGTGCCCGCCATGCGGTGATCTGGCTGCACGGGCTGGGGGACTCCGGCGCCGGCCTCGCCCCCCTGGTGGAGGCGCTGGCCCTGCCCGCCGACCTGCCCGTCCGCCATCTGCTGCCGGATGCTCCCGAGCGTCCCATCACCATCAACATGGGCTACCGGATGCGCGGCTGGTACGACATCAAGAGCTTCGAGGATCCGGCAGATCGCGCCGTGGAGTCCCATGTCAGGGAGTCAGCGGCCCGTATCGCCTCGCTGATTGAACAGTTGGTGGCCGAGGGTTTCGCCCCCGAGCGCATCGTGCTGGCCGGCTTCTCCCAGGGGGGCGTCATCGCCTCCTTCACCGCCCTGCGCCATTCGGTGCCACTGGCAGGCCTGCTCTGCATGTCCACCTATCTAGCGGTACCCGATGCCCTGCCCGGCGAGATGAGCGAGGCGGCCCGCGCCCTGCCCATCTGCTACATGCACGGCATCTATGACGACGTGGTGAACCTCTCCATGGGCTGGGACGCCAAGAACCGGCTGGAAGCGGCGGGACTCAGCCCCGAGTGGCACGAATACCCCATGCGCCACGAGATCTGCCGCCCCCAGCTGGGCGACATTCGCAGCTGGTTGCTGGCCCGCCTCGGCGCCTGATTGTCGGATCACGGGTAAGACAACGGCCTGCATCAGCAGGCCGTTTGCTTTCATCCCTGACGGCGATGCTCGACGGCATCCCCCACTGGCCGCGGCCCCCTCCACACCAGATTCCCGCACCACGGATACGACAACGGCCTGCATCATGCAGGCCGTTTGCCATCTTGCCGGTGCGGCTATCAGCGCATCATCCTACTTCCCGCGCCGCTCCTGGGGTGTCCCGCTGCGGGCTCTGGCTGCGGTAGGGGATCACATCGAGTTTGTCACCCACCTGCACGATTTCGTAGTACTGGGGCAGGTTGAAGTTGCTGAACTGACCCGCATTGCTGAATCGCTCGTGACCCGAGGTGTAGAACCGGTTCACCCCCTGTACCAGTTCGTCCTTGTTGCCGGCGAAGTGCTGGTAGATCTCCACCCGGTTCGCCTCGTCCAGGATATAGATGTTGGTGCCTGCATCCCGGGTATCGAAGAAGAACTGCACCAGCCCTTCGCTGGCGTAGGCGTCGACGATGCCGGGCAGGTGCTGGCTGTGAGTCTTGTCGAGGCGCAGCGGCAGGTGATCCAGCTTGTTGTGGGAGATGTGACGGTAAAAATCGATGGCGTTTTCCAGCTTTTTGACCGACACCCCGCGCCGCTCGAAGAAGATGCCGTACTTCTCCTTGCCGAGCGCCAGCGTCTTGACCAGCTGCTGCTTGTCCCGGGCCAGACGCAACTCGATGCATTCAGCCACAAGCTGCTGGAAGCGGGTGCGCACCAGGGAGCGGAAGTGCTGGCTGTAGCAGAACACCTCGATCATCTCGGGGGCCGCGGCGTCCTGGTGCATTTTGCCGAGGATGGTGGTGAGGGCGTCCACCACGGCTTCCTCTCCCTCGAAGTGCAGGGTGCGGATCTCGCTCCAGGAGTTGCGATAGACGAGATCCACGGATCCCACCAGACACTCCTGGTTGCGACCGAACGAGAAGACGTCCGCGGCGTTGGCATCGAACTCGATCACCTGCCCCACCCAGTGGCTGGACGGGTCCGTCTCCAGGTTCAGGAAGATGGAGAGCTGGCGGATCTCGCATGGCCGGCTCAGGGCCAGGTTGGTCGCGCGGGGATACTTGACCGGGAAGGTGCCGGAGAGATCGCGACAGAACTGATGCAGGTTGTCGATGTGCAGATCCGAGCCCTGGTTGAACAGGTGTACCCGGGACTGGGGCGTCAGCAGGCCGTTGAAATAGGCCCAGGCCACCAGCTTGCTGATGTAGCCGTTATATTCGAGCGGCGCCCGGCCGATGATGTCGGCGGGTTCGAGGGAATGCTTGTAGAGATACCAGCCGGCGCGATTCAGGCGGCCGTGGGGTACCTGTACCAGGCTGAGATCCGGCTCGCCGAGATCCGGCGCAATCTTGAGGTTGATGCGCTGCACCTTGCCCGGCAGGCTCTCGAATGCGGCATAGAGCTTGCGCGACAGGATGCCGATGTCTTCCGGGTTGATGGACTCGCTGATGTTATTGCGCCGGGCGAACTGGATGAGGTTGCGGTAGCTCTGCATCAGAGCCTCCAGCAACTCGGCGTAGGCCACCTTGACGTCCTCGACCTTCCACTCCTGGCGGTGATCAAGGTGGTAAAGGCGCTCCGGACTCCAGCCCCAGTAGGCTACCAGCTGGGCCATCTGCTCCCGACGCCAGTCCGGGGAGTGATCTTCCTTGGGATGGCTCAGCCCGTCGCACACCTTCAGATAGAAGCAGCGACGCACCAGATCGAGGCGCTGCATGTCGCCGATGGACTTGAGGTAGTTGGTCACCTTGTCCAGCATCAGGCAGTAGTTGTCGAGGCGGTAGTGCATCCCCTCGTTGTGCTGGAACCAGTCGCGACTGGTCACCGACAGCAGCCGGGTGTTGGGATACTCGTGGGAGTAGGCCTCCATCAGCACCGACTTGAGTACCGCCTTGTAGGGGGAGTCGATCCCCTTGTAGAGCTGCCACAGGGCGGAGCCGAAATACTCCTCGGCAGGAATGCGATCAAAGCCCCCCAGATCGAGCCAGTCATCCTGGCTCAACTTGCCGTGGGCAAACAGGCCGTTGACGTAGTCGTCGTAGTGATCGTCATATTCGGCCGGCACCAGATACCAGAGCAGCCGCTTGCCGGCGATGTGCATGGCGCTGCGGTAGAACTCGTCGAGCAGCAGCAGGTGCTGGGCGCTGCCGCAGCTCTCCCCCTGCATCTGGGCATCGTTGCGCTGGCGGAACTTGTCTTCGGGGATCAGGAAGAAGTTGAGATCGACCCCCCGCTGCTCCGCCCACATGGAGAGGTGCTGGCACTTCTGTTCCAGCAGGGCGAGGCGCTCGCTCGACAGACCGGCCACGTGACAGACCCAGATGTCGAGATCCGAGTGGCAGCACTGACCGATGGAGGAGGTGCTCCCCATGGAGTAGAGGCCCTGGATGGACTTGTCGTGGGTACTGAGACCGCCCTGGCAGTTGGCGTTCTGGCAGAGATCCTGGATGAAGGCCTGCTGGGCCTCGTTGGCGACAAAACTCCAGATACCATGAGGCACATCCCCTGCCACATAACCGGGCAACAGGGGGTGATTGAAGTGCAGCATGACAGGCAGCAAGTGGAAAACCTGCTGCCCGTAGCGACTCATGAGATCCAGCGCTCGTTGCGTCTTGAGACGATTGAGTTCGTCGTAGCGCGCCACCAGCGTGTCGAGTTTAACCAGCAATGCCCTACCTATGGGGAAGAGAAATGACGCACCAAAACGGGGAGACGTCAAAAAAGTGTGATCATGTTAACAATGCAAACAGCAGTGGTAAACAAGCCCGCACACAATCACCGGATTATTTCTGACCCCGTTCGTAACGGTATCATCGGAAAGCAATAAAAATGACTTTTTTCAATGAGTTAAAATCAATTGTTGGCTGAATGAAAATAATTTTCAGCCCCCGTTTTTGAGCTTGGCCCCGCTTTTGCGGGCTGCGCCATGAAAGCCCCTGCAAAGGGTGGTAAGATCGTTTTCCTCTCAAAAGATGAAACAACTGATTGATATGGCAGCCCGAACCCTGAGAATTGCCACTCGAAAGAGCCCACTGGCCCTGTGGCAGGCCAATTTTGTGAAAGATCGGCTGGAGGCACTCCATCCGGATCTGCAGGTCGAACTGGTGCCCATGAGCACCCAGGGTGACAAGATCCTCGACACCCCCCTCGCCAAGGTCGGCGGCAAGGGGTTGTTCGTCAAGGAGCTGGAGACTGCCATGCTGGAGGGGCGTGCCGACATCGCTGTCCACTCCATGAAAGACGTACCCGTGGAGTTCCCCGACGGACTCGGCCTGCACACCATCTGTGAGCGCGAAGACCCGCGTGATGCCTTTGTTTCCAACCATTTCAACCAGATAGACGAGCTGCCTCAAGGGGCCGTGGTCGGCACCTCCAGCCTGCGCCGTCAGTGCCAGCTGCGCGCTGCCCGCCCTGATCTCGTGATCCGCGACCTGCGGGGCAACGTCAACACCCGCCTCGCCAAGCTGGATGCCGGTGAATATGACGCCATCATCCTGGCCGCCGCCGGCCTGAAACGACTGGAGATGGCCCATCGCATCGCCGCCTTCATCGAGCCCGAGCAGAGCCTGCCTGCCAACGGCCAGGGGGCGGTCGGCATCGAATGCCGCCTCGACGATCACGAGCTGCACGCCCTGCTGGCGCCGCTCGAACACCCCGAGACCCGCATCCGGGTGCTGACCGAGCGCGCCATGAACCGCGCCCTGCAAGGGGGCTGTCAGGTGCCTATCGGGGCCTATGCCCTGGTACAGGGAGAAGAGGTATGGCTGCGCGGCCTGGTGGGCAGCCCGGATGGCAGCCGCGTCATTCGCGACGAGATCCGCGGCCCCCTGGCAGAAGGCGAGGCACTGGGCCACACCCTGGCCCAGCGCCTGCTGGCCGCCGGCGCCGACGTCATCCTGGCCGAGGTCTACCGGGCATGAGTGCAGTACGGACCGGTTCGCGGTCATCTGCCCGGAGCGCCGCCTGATGGTCCCCCTGGTGGTGCGCCCGGCCGCCCAGGCCAACCAGCTGGTGCAGATGCTGCGCCAGCTGGGTCATGCACCGCTCTGCTGTCCGTTGCTGGAAACCCGGCCGGGATGCGACCTCCCTCACCTGGGTGATATGCTGCGTGAGGCGGACCTCGTTATCGCCGTCAGCATGCATGCCATTCATTTTGCACATCATTTTCTGTTGCAAACTGGTCAGACCTGGCCACATATTGATTACTTTGCAGTCGGCCAGGCGAGTGCGGATGCCTTCGCCGAGGCGGGCATCCAGGCCCTGTGCCCGGCCGATCCCCGCAGTGAAGGGCTGCTGGCCCTGTCGGCACTGCAAGGGGTGAGTGGCCGCCGGGTGCTGATCCTGCGGGGCAATGACGGGCGGGATCTCATCGCCCGGACGCTGGCCTCACGGGGCGCACTGGTGCACTATTGTGCCACCTACGAGCGCCACTACCCCGATCTTGACGGGGACGCATTGACCCGCCACTGGCAGGCAGCCGGGCTCGACAGCCTGCTCATCACCAGTGGCGAACTGTTGCAGCGGTTGCTGGCCCTGGTGCCCGGCCCGCAGCACCCCTGGCTTTATGACCGCCTGCTGGTGGTGCCCAGTTCCCGGGTGGCCGAGATGGCAGAAGGGGCTGGTTTTACCCGTATCGTGATTGCCCAAGGTGCATCCAACCAGGCTCTGGTGGCCGCCCTGGAACTGAGGAAGATGGAATGACTGAACAGCAAGAAGTCCAGCCGAGTGCCGCGGCCACCGTGGCCGACAACAACAAGCCCGCGCCCGGAACGACAGGGAGCAAGAAGGGCAGCTCTGGCACCGTGCTTGGCGGCATCGCCATCCTGCTGGCCCTGGGGCTGGCCGGTGGTCTCTATGTGCACGGACACCAGAACGCCGTTGCCCAGCAGGCCGAACTGGTAGCCCTCAAGCAGCAACTGGCCGACGCCATGACCAGGATTGATCAGGGCAGCAGCAAGGATGCCGAACAGATCGGTGCCCTCGGCAAGAGCCAGCAGCAGTTGCAGGAGGCGCTGGACGCCTTGCAGACCAAGGTGCTGGATCTGGACGACAAGCGCCCCAATGACTGGATGTTGGCCGAATCCGAATACCTGGTGCGCATGGCGGGCCGCAAGCTGTGGCTCGAACACGACATCGTCTCCGCCATCACATTGCTCGGCAACGCCGACGAGCGCATCAAGGCGCTCAACGACCCCAGCCTGATGCCCATCCGCAAGGCGCTGGCGGAAGACATCGCCAAGCTCAAGGGGATGCCGCGAGTCGATCGCGAGGGGTTGACCCTGAAGCTGGCCGCCCTCTCGGACCAGATCGAGCTGCTGCCCCTCTCCACCGTCAGCATGCCGGAAGCCAAGAGCGAGCCCGACCAGACCGTCAGCACCAACCCGGACGAGTGGCAGAGCAACCTGAAGAAGAACTGGGTCAAGTTCACCGAAAACTTCATCACCATTCGTCGCCGCGATGGCGCCGTGGAAGCCCTGCTCTCCCCGCAGCAGGAGATCTTCCTGCGGGAGAACCTCAAGACCAAGCTGCTGCAGGCCCAGCTCGCCGTCTATCGTGAACAGCAGTCCCTCTATGTCGACAGCCTGGAGAAGGCCCAGCGCTGGCTGGCCCAGTATTTCGATGCCGACAACAGCGCCACCCAGTACATGCAGTCCGAGCTCGACAAGCTCAAAGGCGAGCAGATCCAGTTTGACTACCCGGATCAGTTCAAGACCCAGACCATGCTGGAACAGGTGCTGACCGAACGCCTGCAACGCATCCTGGCCGGCAACTGAGGAGGAGACCATGATTCGTCTGATCGTCATAGTCGCCGTGATGGTGGCGGGCCTCATCTTCGGTCCCGAAGCCTCCGGCAACAAGGGTTATGTGCTCATCTCGCTGGGCAACTACACGGTGGAATCCTCGGTCACCAGCGCGGTGATCCTGGCGGTGCTGTTCTACGGCGCCCTACTCATCGTGGAATGGGTGCTGGCCCGCCTGTTCGGCCTGCGCCGCAAGACCCAGGGCTGGTTCGGCTCCCGCCGCCGCCGCAAGGCCAACCTGCAAACCGTCAATGCCACCCTGGCCATGGCAGAGGGGCACTACAACCAGGCCGAGAAGCTCCTCATCAAGGGCGCCGACAACAGCGACACCCCGCTGCTCAACTACCTGAGCGCCGCCCGGGTGGCCCAGGCCCGGGGCGATGATGTGCGCCGGGATCACTACCTGCAGAAAGCTCAGGAAGAGAACCCCAAGGCAGAGCTGGCACTGACCCTGATCCAGACCCAGTTGCAGATTGAGCAGGGCCAGTACGACAGCGCCCTCGGTCGCCTCGAGTCCATCTATGCCCTCAACCCGCGCCACCCCATGGTGCTGGATCAGCTGCGTCAGGTGTATCTGGCCCGTGAAGACTGGGCGGCCCTCATCGATCTCGCCCCTGCCCTGCGCAAGGTGGGCAAGCTGACCGCCCAGCAGGAAGAGACCCTGCTGCACCAGGCGTGGTGCGGTCGTCTGGAGGCCGCCAGCGGCTCCCTCGACACCCTGCGCACGGTCTGGCAGGGACTGCCCCGCAAACAGCGCCAGGATCCCGTGTTGCTGGCCAGTTACGGGGATCGCCTGCGCCGATTGGGGGCCGATGCCGAAGCCGCCGATCTCTGGCTGGAGGCCCTGCGCAAGGATCCCTCCCCCGAGCTGTTCGCCCGCCTGCCCAAGCTCAAACTGGACGACTACCAGCCCATGCTGACCCTGCTCAGAAAGATCCAGGATCAGCCTGGCGCCGAAGCCGCGCTGGCTCGGGTCTGCCTGCTGGCCGGTCAGCTGGACGACGCCCAGCGCCTGCTGGAGCAGGAAGTGGCAAAGGCGCCGGATGCCGCCCTCTACCACGCCCTCGGCCAGGTGATGGACAAGCGCCGGCTGACCAACAAGGCCAACGAGTATTACCGCCAGGCATTGCAGCTGGCCGACGTCTGATCGGCGCATCTGCCTGAATATGGTTTGCATCTTCTCCTCCGAATAGATGGAGATCTCGATGGGACAGGGCGTAAACGAACACAACACAATTACTCTGATTTTTAAACTGGCCCTGGTCGAGCAGATTGAAGAAGGCAAGCTCACCTATAAACAGACGCAGACGCGTTATGACACTCAGGGCCGCTCTACCTGAGCTAGGTGACGGACACCTGCTCACGCAAAATAGTGGCAACTAAGAGATGAATGCCGAGTCGATGGTGATCGAGAAAACACTGAAGCAACAACGTGACCACGGAGAGCTTATTCATCATTCGGACCACCAGGTGCAGTATTGTTCGGGGTTGTATCAGTCATTGCATGAACAACACGGGGTCAAATGCTTGATGACAGATACTCATAACTGTCACCAAAATGCACTGAGATCTTGAAAAGAGAGTCACTGCTGCAAAGCCTGCAGAGGCTGGCGCAGGCGGGGAAAAGTGCGAAAGGCAGTGGATACTTATAACCTGGAGCAACCGCATCAGGCATTGAAATACAGAACCCCTGATGTGACGCATCGGGGGTTCTGAGTGCTAAAAGCTAGCTAAAAATGTGTAGACCTATCTCAGGACTAGACACCATATTCCAGATCGGACGGAGGGGATCAGTGCCCCGCCAGTTTCATCTGCTCGACCAGTACGGAGCCGGTCTTGAGGCTGGAACGCTCATCCTCATCACTGCCCACCGCCACGATATGGCTGAACATGTCGGCCAGATTGCCTGCAATGGTGATCTCCTCCACCGGATAGAGGATCTCGCCATTTTCAACCCAGAAACCGGCTGCGCCGCGGGAGTAATCACCATTGACGATGTTGACCCCCTGCCCCATCAGCTCGGTCACCAGCAGGCCGGTACCCATCTCCTTGAGCATGCCCTGGAAGTCCTGGCCGGTATTGGAAACCTGCCAGTTATGGATACCCCCGGCGTGGCCCGTGGTGGTCAGGCCCAGTTTGCGGGCGGAGTAGGAGGTGAGCAGCCAGCTCATCAGCTCGCCGTTGCGGATGATGTCCATGTCGCGGGTGCGAACCCCTTCCCCGTCGAACGGGGAGCTGGCAAGTCCTCCCGGCAAGTGGGGGAACTCCTGGATGGTGAGCCACTCGGGCAGGATCTGCTTGCCCAGTTTGTCCAGCAGGAAGCTCGACTTGCGATAGAGGTTCCCCCCGCTGATGGCCATCACCAGATGGCCCCACAGGCCGGCAGCGGTATCAGGGTGGAACAGCACAGGGGCATGGCGGGTGCTGATCTTGCGAGCCCCCAGGCGGGAAACAGTGCGCTCCACCGCCTCGTCAGCGATGCGCTGGGGGCTCCACAGCCCGTCCAGGGAGCGGCTGGAGGAGTAGCCGTAGTCGCGCTGCATGTCGCCATCCTGCTCGCCGATCAGTACGCAGCTCAGGGAGTTGCGCGATGCAGCATAGCCTTTGACGAAGCCGTGGCTGTTGCCATAGACCTTGACGCCCAGGTGGCTGGAGAAACTGGCTCCGTCGGAGTGCTTGATGCGAGCATCACGCCCCAGGGCCAGCCGCTCGCACTCGATGGCCAACGCGATGCCACGCTGGGGATCCAGCTCGATTTGGTGGCACAGTTGCAGGTCCGGGGCATCCCAGGCCAGCAGATCCGCATCCGCAAGACCGGCGCAGTCATCGGGAGAGGTGTGGCGGGCGATCTCCATGGCCGCTTCCACGGCGGCGCGAATGGCCGGCTTGGTCAGATCCGTGGTGGAGGAGGAACCCTTGCAACCGTCGCGATAGACGGCGATGCCGAGTGCGCCATCCTTGTTGAATTCGATGCTTTCCAGCTCGCAGCCCCGGGTGTTCACCGAGAGGCCGGTCTGTTTGCTGATGGAGACTTCGGCAAGCCCGGCGCCCAGCCCTTTCGCTATCTCAAGGGCCTCGGCGACCACGGCCTCGAGATGGGATTGATCCTGGCGGATTTGATCTTGCTGGTCCATAACTCACATCTGTATGAAGGGAAGGAAAGGGGCTAAGCATATCAGACCCCTGCGCCCAGCGGGAGAAGCTGGTAACATATCCGCCAAACGTGAATGACAGGAATACAGAGACCGATGAGTCAATATCAAGACGACAACGAGTGGGAAGACTGGGGCCCCAGCAAGAGCCAGCTCAAGCGTGATGCCGAGGCCTTGCAGAAGATGGGGGAAGAGATCGTCTCCCTGAGTCACAGCGAGCTGGAGAAGATCCCCCTGGATGAAGAGCTCGCCGAAGCGGTCGAGCTGGGTCGCAAGCTCAAGCCGAAGAAGGATGAGTCCTTCCGTCGCCATCTCCAGTTCATCGGCCGTCTGATGCGTAGCCGCGATGTGGCCCCCATTGAAGAGGCCCTCTCCATCATCAAGATGCGTCACTCCACCGTGAACGCCCGCCTGCACCGCCTCGAACAGTGGCGCGAGCGGCTGATCACCGAAGGCGACAGCGCCCTCAACGAGCTGATGTCCCAGTTCCACGAGCTGGATCGCCAGAAGCTGCGTCAGCTGATCCGCACCGCCAACAAGGAGCGGGAGCTGAACAAGCCGCCGGTAGCCTATCGCGAGATGTACCAGTACCTGCGCGGTGAAATTGAAGATCTGTTGTAAGTGATGACTCACGTCCGCCTCATGGCGGCGTGCAGTACACAATCAAACGGGGCCGAAATGGCCCCGTTTTTTCATACGATTTCCGCTCAGCTGCCCGCCATGCACTGGGTGTGAGTAGCGGGTTGCAGATAGGGGACCAGCAGGGGGGCCATCCCCTTGAGCACCTGTACAGGTAGCGCCGACGTGAAGCGGAACTTGTCGGACTGGCTGCCGGGCACATAAGCCGTCAGCGTGCCGAAGTGATCATCCCCGATGTAGAAGACGAAAGTCGCAGTCCGGTTGCGAGCCAGTGAACTGGTCACATTACCGTAGCGACCGACCGTCTCGATCCGGTTGTCCCCGGTCCCCGTCTTGCCCCCCAGGGCCAGGACAGTACCATCCTGCAAGGCGAAGGCCCCGGCGATGCGCCGCGCCGTCCCCCCTTCCACCACCTTGGAGAGTGCATTGCGCAAGGCGTTGGCCACCTCGGCAGGCATCACCCGTTCCCCCTGGGTGTTCGCCGGCTCAAAGACGGTGGCGAAGGGGGTCCCCTTGGCAAAGGAGAGGTGCTCGATGCGCAGGGTCGGTGCACGAATGCCGCCGTTCTGGATGATCCCCATCAGCTCGGCCAATGCAGCAGGACGATCGCCCGAGCTGCCCAGTGCAGTCGCCAGGGACGGAACCAGGTGATCGAAGGGGTAACCCAGGCGAGCCCAGCGCTGATGGATGTCGAGGAAGGCCTCAACCTCCAGCATGGTGCGGATCCGGCTGTCCCGGGCACTGCGATGACGGGTCTTGAACAGCCAGCTGTAGACCTCCTGACGCTCGTCACGGCTGGCGGTTACCGCCTCGGTAAAGGTGGCCTTGTCAAACTCCTTGAGATAGGCAAGCAACCACAGCTCGAGTGGATGCACCCGTGCGATATAACCTTGATCCGGCAGAGAATATTTGCCGGGGCCGTAATTGGTATAGAGCTGCTCTATGCGCTTCTCGGTCAATTTCTCCCGCGGCAGGCGCTTGGCCAGGAAAGCGGCAAAGTCGGCCTGGGAGGCTTCCGGCATCAGATAGCGATGCACCGCGGCGAGACGCACCGCGCTGGGTTTGAGACCATCGAGGAAGGTATCGAGCTGCTCTTCTGCACTCTTGCCACGATATTTGCGCCAGAACCTCAGCAGATAGGTCTGCCCCTCCTTGTCGGCAAACTTGGCGAGATACTCGGTACGGCGAGGATCCCTGTCATCTTTCAACAACTGGGCACGATTTCCCTCCTTGTAGAGGCTGTAGCGGACGATGTCCCGCATCAAGCGCACGAAGGGCAGGTTGATGGATTCCCGCAGCGCATCGCGAATGGGCGGGATGCGACCGTTGTCTTCCTTGCGGAAGTTGTTGAAGGTGTGCATGCCACCGCCGGTAAAGAAGCCTTCATAGGGACTCGCGGAATACTTGCGGTCCAGTGCGGCCTCCAGCATCACCGGCAGGCTTCTGTCCTTGGCACTCATCAGATAGGCGATGGCCCAGCGGCTGATGTTGTCCTGATCGGACACTTCGATCTTTCGCAGGCTCTCCACCGGCATATTGCCGTAGCTGTCATGCAACTCGGTGACAATTTCGAGATAGGTCGTCAGTACCCGCAACTTGGCGGTGGATCCCAGTTCAAGCTTGCTACCCTCATTGATGTCGAACGGCTGGTCCGTGTTGTCGGTCTGCACCCTCACCTTGACCCCTTCCGGCGTCTTCTCGAACAGGGTAAAGCTGTACTTCACATCACCCGTCTTCTCCGGCGAGAGCAGGCGCTCACCAAACAGACCCACCTGGGCTGCGAATGCAGGGTCTGCCAGTTGCTGCAGATACCGTGACACCTCGTTCTGCAGCGGCATATTGAGGGTGGTGTTGGCCGTCAGATCCATGCGGTCCAAATCATAAAGCTGCACCCCGAGCTGACGACTGAGACGAGTGCGAGCCACCTGCAGTCCCTTGTTGTTGTTGACTCGAGTGATGGCAGGTGCCTGCAGGAAATCGCGGAAGACCAGCTTGGCCTTGAGAGCCGACTCCATCAGGGGGGGCGTGATCATTCCCTCCTGCACGAAGAGTCGCAGATAGCTGTCTGTCAGGGTAGACAGTGCTTCTCTACCCTGCGCCAGGTAATAGGAAGGACGGCGGTGGGCGATCATCAGGGAGACAACCTGGCGCAAGGCAAGCCCCTGCTCGGCCAGGGTAGAATCCTGGTTGCGAGCGGGATCCAGCAGTCGATTCACCTCATCAACATTGGCGCCAAACCAGACCCAGAGGCCATCACCGAGACCGTGCACCTCGCCATAACCGGGCGCTGCAGAGAGCGGGACCGAGTTGAGGTAGGCCCAGGCAACCAGCTTGCGGGCCTCCAGGGTCTCGGGCCCCAGCCGATAGGCACGAACGCTGGCCGAGACCATCTGGCGGATCTTCTCGGTCGGCGAAACGGTCAGTCCATCGGGAGAATGACGATACTTCTCCACCTGGGTCGCCAGAGTGCTGCCGCCAGCAGATTGATCCTGCATATCCAGCGCCTTGCCCACCTGAGACAGCGCCGCCTTGGCAAATCGCGGCCAGTCTACGGCCGGGTTGGCCAGCGGTTCCTTGTTGCTCAGGAGTTCACGGTTCTCGATAAACAGCAGAGACTGGATGACCAGGGGCGGTATGGCATTGAAATCCGGATAGTAATGAGTCGGATACTTGTACTGGTAGAAAGGCTCGGCACGGCAGTCATAGAGTGTCAATCCTGCCTGGACCTTCTCGGTATAAGGCACGAAGAAACCGTGGCTGGCGTAGTTGTAGAGCGCATCGGAAAAACGGACCTGTTCGCTCACCTGGTAGCCACGCTGAACGAGACGTTCCTGGATCATGGGCATCAGCACATAACCGAGTCGCTTGTCGAACGGGCCGTCGTCGGGGAAGGCAATTTGCTTGCTGGGGCCGGGTTCGAGCTGATAGGTCAGGGTGGCCGCATAGCGGGAGATCTCCTGTGACTGCAGTCGGGAGGTCTTCATTTCATAACCCACCAGGGCGACCACGGCAGCCAGGCAAAGCAAGAAGATAAAACAGAACAACCAGCGCCACCAGGGTCGGCGTTTACGCTGTTGTTGCCCGTCCGCATTAGGTACGGATGAATCCTGAGATGCCACTTTATTTGAATCCGTCTGTTTTGATGCGCCCATATCAGCCCCACCATGGTTGCGCAATTTATTGTCTTTCAATCAAGCTTAGTCGTTTCAAGTCAAGGGCTTGAAATCTATTGACCGCTTTGCAGCGATGTTAACAGGGCGATTGTGAAAATGGGAAGCCGATTGTTGCAACGCGGCAAGAGATCCGAGCTGCGGCATGAAAATGAAACACCGGCCAGAGGCCGGTGTTGACGAGAGCGGGGCGGTATTATTTGCTGGTGCTCATACTCTTCAGCTTGGTACTCAGCTCCTTGCGCTCCTTGGAAAGCTCAGCATTTTTGATGATATGGTCATCTACGCGCTCTTCATAATCGGTCCGCATGTTGGCGATGATGGCCTGAACCTCGTCAATGCTCATGCCGGGCTTGATATAGTCACTCAGGTTGTCGAGCAACAGTACCCGCTTCTGGTTGTCACGGATCTTTTTCTCGTTGTCCGCGATTTCACGCTTGAGCTTGTTCTGACGACGGGACATACGCACATATTCCAGCACATCGTTGAAGGTTGACTTGTTTACTTGTTCCATATCGGTACCACTGAGTGAAGGTGAATAAAAACAGGCGGAGAGTCCCATACCAGAAAAAGAAACCGAAACCATGGCACGGGCAAACCCGGAATGCCCCTTACTCTACCGAGTTATGATTCAGATACAACCCCAATCGCAGCGCGGGCGGCGGGTTTAGACAGAACGGATCCGACTGGGTTATTACGCGAAAAATGATGAAAACGGAGAGAGCCAACATGTGGGTTCAATGCGGCCAGAGCAGGCGCAACTTTTTCCGGTACAGGCAACAAGTGAACGACGAACAGCACCATAGTGCCCGCTTGCCCTCCAGTGAGGGCTGAATTTCAGGCAATAAAAAACCCCGCTCGAGTGAGCGGGGTTTCTTGTATTGGGTGCCTGGCAGTGTCCTACTCTCTCATGGCGAATGCCACACTACCATCGGCGCTACAGCGTTTCACTTCTG